>JAJFVB010000032.1 GCA_021372055.1 Desulfobacteraceae bacterium
GAACTTTTGCTCGACGAATCGGCTTCCCGCAATCAGGCTCCACACTTGCTGGCAGTGGCGCTCCAAAACAGCCGGGGACTGTTCCTTTCACTGGGCAATGCCCTTCATTCCAATGAGGTCCTCAAGCTTAAGGGGTTCAACAGACAGAAACAACTGATGCCGTCGATTCTGGGCTTGCTGCTCTGGAAACTCGGCATCCGAAAGGAGGTGTACATGAGCAACGCGCCCCATTTGATCGGCAGAATGCTGAAGCTTGCCGATGACCTTCACGCACTCTACTGCAAGGAGGTCCGTGACGGCGGCCTGCCGCCCCAACTGCTCGGAAACGCTCTGATGAGCGCCGCCCTCAACAGTCCGTCTCAGGCCCTGGCGCAACTGGCCCTGCGGATTGCGCCATACCTGGGGTGGGCGGAGACAAACTCCACGAGTTCCGCGGGACTGTCGCGCTATCTCCTCAAGGAGTTTCGGTTCGTTGGAGACAGACTGAGCGATGTGATGCTGCCGGCCCGTCTCGATGATCCGGCACGGGCGCAACTGCTGCTCGGCTATATCTCGAGTGGCAATTCTCAAACGGAAGACGCTGACAAGGCCAAATAAGGAGAAAACCATGGACAACAATATCAAACGTGCAACCGGGCTCTTGATCATAGAAGTTGTCAATTCCAACCCCAACGGCGATCCCGACCGCGAGAGCGATCCTCGCCAGCGTCCCAACGGTCTGGGTGAGATCTCCCCCGTTTCGTTCAAACGCAAACTCCGCGACTTGGTCGAGGACAAGAAGGGTCCGGTTTTTGCGGCTGTTCGTCAGGATCTGGGCCTGCCTGACGGTGCATTCGAGATTCTCGAATCGAGGGGAAGAGACAGGAAAACAATCACTGGAGAAATGGGTGACATAACGCATTTCGATGAGGAAAAATTCAGGGAAAGCACATTCGTGAAGAAGTATTGGGATGCCCGTTTGTTCGGAAACACCTTTCTTGAGAAGGGCGGGAACAAGGGATACATCAAGACCGGCGTGGCCCAGTTCACCATGGGGCTCTCGGTTGCACCGGTTTTGATACAAAGGCATACGAACACGAATAAATCCGGAGTCGAGGGGCCCAAGGATGCGGGGATGGCGCCTCTTGCGTACCGCGTCATCGAGCATGGAGTGTACTGCCTGCCCTTCTACGTGAACCCGAGCCATGCCCATAAGTCTGGTTGTACCCGGAAGGATGTGGATCTGCTCAAGGCTCTGATCCCCTATGCCTACGACCATACCCGTTCCGCGATCCGTCCGGATGTGCGGATCCGGCACGCCTGGTACATGGAACATCAGAAGTCCCTTGGCAGTTGCGCCGACTGGAAACTGATCGATTCCCTTACCCCGAGGCGAAAGGGGGATGACCCTTTGCAGCCCTCCGAGTCGTGGAACGATTATGACGTGCCGGTCGATCTGCCGGCCGAATTGAAGTCGAAAGTCTCGTTCGAAGACTTGATGGGTGGACTTTGATGGCCTTCGCACACAGCCCCGACTCGAAACGCGGACACCCGCCGCAATCCTACGCCGCCCATATCGGCGGCGTAGCAGACCGTGCTTTTGATGCTGCCGGCAGGGCCGCGAAATACGCATCCCTCGATGGAGATGCCTTGAAAAAGGCCGTATACCATGCGGCGGTCTTACACGACCTTGGAAAGCTGGATAAAGAAAACCAGGAGGTGCTGTCAGGAAAACGCAAGGCGAGAAAATTGCCGGTCCAGCATGCCGATGCCGGAGCAGCCTACCTGCTGGATACACTTCAGGTGGTTCCCGGCGCTGTTCTCGTCCGGTCGCATCACATCGGGTTGCCCGACTTTGTGGAGGAAAATACCCGCAGCGGCGAGAGTGTGCTTAGAGATGATGCTGTTCGCGACAGGGTGAACCGGAGTCTGCCGGAACTGGTCAAGTTGCATGAGCAGGAATTCCGGGCAGGGAAAGCCTTGCCCGGTACCGCCTGCAATATCGCGGGGGATGCGTCTCTATTCTTTCGCATCGCTCTTTCCTGCCTCGCGGATGGAGACCATACGGATACTTCGGCCCATTATGGAGAGCAGACTTGGCTTGAGCCCTTGGTCGAACTGCGCCCGGAAGACCGGTTGGCTGCGCTGGACCGGTATTCGGAATCTTTGAAAGAGGATAGCGACCGGTCAAGGCTGAGGTCGGAAGTTTATGCCGCCTGCCGCGATGCGGACATAGCCGGAAATATTGGCTCCTGTGACAGTCCGGTGGGTACCGGTAAAACGACGGCGATCATGGCTCACTTGTTGTCGCAGGCGAAAAAAAGGGGCCTTCGGCGCATCTTCGTTGTCCTGCCGTTTACCAATATTATCACGCAGTCTGTCGGAGTGTACCGGAGGGCCCTTGTGCTCCCGGGCGAAAACCCCGAGCACGTCGTTGCGGAACTGCATCACCGTGCGGATTTTCAGGACGAGCAGAGCCGCCAATTCACCGCCCTCTGGAAAGCACCGATCGTTGTGACTACAGCCGTCGCCTTTTTCGAGACATTGGCGTCGAATCGTCCTGCCACCCTGCGGCGTCTGCACAATCTTCCGGGAAGCGCCGTTTTTGTTGATGAATCCCATGCCGCCATGCCCGCCAAATTACTCCCTGTGGCGTGGCGCTGGATCAAAAGTTTCGCCGGGGAATGGGGATGCTATTGGGTGATGGCCTCCGGTTCACTCAATCGCTTCTGGCGGATCGAGGAAATCGATGAGGCGCAGCCGGATATCCCCGAAATCATGCCGTCCATGTTGCGCGGTCGTTTGATGGAATATGAAAAACACCGCATAAAATACAGGTTTCTCGACACGCCGCTGGGTGTAGCCGAACTCGTGGATTGGATAGCGACGCTGCCGGGGCCGCGGATTGTCATCCTTAACACGGTGCAGAGCGCGGCAGTCGTGGCGAGAGAATATAAAAAGCGCTTTGGCCTCGACTCCGTTGAACACCTGTCGACGGCCCTCACGCCCGCCGATAGGGATAAGACTCTGGACAGGGTTAAGTCCCGCCTGCTTGACGGCAGTGATACCCAATGGACGCTTATCGCCACGTCGTGCGTGGAGGCGGGGGTTGATCTGTCGTTCAAGACCGGTGTTCGCGAGGCCGCCTCCCTGGTTTCCTTGCTGCAGTTGGCCGGAAGGGTCAGTCGCCATGCCTTTTCGAGCGCCGAGAGTGTATGGACTGTCACACTGAAGGAAGACGGGCTGCTCCGGAAGCACAAAGGCATGGGTGATTCCGCCAAGGTGCTTCTCGACCTTATCGCTGAAGGCGCAGTCATTTCTCCCGATCTGTGTACTGTTGCCTTGAAACGTGAAATCCGTTTTGCCGGAGCTTTTTCCGATTCTCTTTTGAAGTTTGAGGGATTGATGCGGTTCCCACAAGTTGAGAGGGACTTCCGAATTATCACGTCCGACACCAGGACAGTCGTCATCGATGAGGCAATCGTCAGCAGGCTGGAAGACCATTTGCATGTCGATTGGCGGGATGTACAGAAATCATCGGTGCAAATCTGGGGATACAAGCTCGAAAGTCTGCGAATCCCTGAGATATCGGGACGTCCCGGGATGTACAAGTGGACATTTGGCTACGACGCTTTCATCGGGTATATGGCTGGATTTCTCAAGGTGGAAGCTCTGACAAAGGGTGTTGGAGACGCTTGCGTCGTATAGCCGTTGCGCAATGGCTGGTGAGGAGCTATGAACTATTCTGACGATGATCTGATTCCCATATCTGCTCTTGCTCATTTCTCCTATTGTCCTCGGCGATGTGCGCTTATCCATATAGAACAGGTATGGGTGGAAAATGTCTTTACCGCTGAGGGCCGTATCATGCACCAGAATGTCCATGAAGAAAATGCCGAAACAAGGGGCAGTGTAAAGATTGCGCGGGGTGTGCAACTGCGAAGCCTTCGCGTGGGGCTCATTGGTGTGGCTGATGTCATAGAGTATCACAGAACCGAAACGCGAATCCGGCGGCCCTATCCTGTCGAATACAAACGTGGCAGGCCCAAGCCCGACCGTTGCGACGAGGTGCAGCTTTGCGCTCAGGCCATATGCCTCGAAGAGATGCACGAAACCGCAGTGCCCGAAGGTGCGCTTTTCTACGGCAAGACGCGGCGGCGAACCATCGTTGCATTCGATAGGGAACTCCGTGATCTGACGGAGCAAACCGCGGTGCACGCCCGCAATCTCATTGCAAGCGGAGTTACACCGCCTCCGGCATACGCAAAACGCTGTGAAAGTTGTTCCCTTGTTGGCACATGTCTGCCGAAAAAGATTGGGAGGAAATCATCGGTAAAACGTTATCTGAAAAACATGACAGCGTGTGAACCATGAAAAAGCATCTTAACACTCTCTATGTCACCACCCAGGGAGCCTACCTCTCAAAAGAGGGGGAGACGGTAGTGGTCAAGGTTGATGGTGATGCTCGTCTCCATATTCCGATCCACACCATTGGGGGCATCGTCTGCTTTGGTAATGTCGGGTGCAGTCCCTTTCTGATGGGATTTTGCGCCGAGAACATGGTTGGCCTGAGTTTCCTGACCGAGCATGGGCGCTTTCTGGCTCGAGTGCAGGGACCGGTTTCGGGAAACGTGCTCCTCCGGCGGGAGCAGTATCGAAGGGCGGATGACCTTGAGACTTCGGCGGAGATAGCGAAAGCCATTATCACTGGCAAAGTCGCTAATTGCCGCACTGTGCTTCAGAGAGCAATTCGTGACCATGCCGGGAAAATCGACGAGAAAAGTCTGCGCGAGGCTGTTGTTCGGCTGACCCGCAGGATTAGTCTGCTTGAGTCTGAAAACTCCCTCGATGAACTGCGAGGCTTGGAAGGTGATTCGGCCCACATCTATTTCGATGCTTTTGATCACCTGATTGTGGCGCAAAAGGCTGAGTTCCGCTTTAAAGACCGAAATAGGCGACCGCCGTTGGATAAGGTCAATTGCCTTTTGTCCTTCTTTTACACGCTCCTTATGCACGATGTGAGGTCTGCCCTGGAAGCGGTAGGTCTCGATCCTGCAGTGGGCTTTCTTCATCGCGACAGGCCCGGCCGCCCCGGGCTTGCACTGGATCTGATGGAGGAATTCAGGCCTTGCATAGCCGATCGGATGGTCCTTTCACTGATAAACCTTCAGCAGGTCAATGCCAGGGGGTTCAGGCGAATGGAATCCGGTGCTGTCACTCTGACCGACGATGCGCGAAAGACAGTTCTCGTCAGTTACCAGGAACGCAAACGTGAAGAGATCATGCATCCGTTTATCGGAGAAAAGGTCATGATAGGCCTTCTCTTTCATGTGCAGGCGCTCCTTATGGCGCGCTACCTTCGAGGAGACCTCGATGGCTATCCACCTTTTATCTGGAAATAGAGAGAACGTCCATGCTCGTTCTGGTGAGCTACGATGTGTCGACCAAGGAACCGGGAGGTTCGCGACGCCTCAATCGTGTGGCTAAGGCATGCAAGGACTACGGGCAACGCGTGCAGTATTCCGTTTTCGAGTGCATAGTGGATCCTGCCCAATGGACGGTTTTGAAACGACGTCTCATTAGGGAAATCGATCCTGAAAAGGACAGCCTCAGGTTCTATTATCTCGGGTCAAACTGGAAAAATAGGATTGAGCATGTTGGAGCAAAAGAGGGCTTTGATCAAGAAGGGCCTCTGATCGTGTAGCGTCATCGCGAACCCCAAGTTCACACGGTTTTCAAGGGGGTTCGCGATTTGCACAACTACCCGATATAACTAACGTTGCGGCAAGCTCGATTACAATGTGTATCGGCGAAGTCGAAAGTATGCATCCACTTCGCGGAATCCTCCACTTTGCACCAGTTTTTTCAACGAGTTGGAAAAGAACAGTCGTGCCCCTCGCGGGCGCGTGGATTGAAACAAGTCCTGCGGATCTCATAAGCTCTTCGTTTGGAGTCGTGCCCCTCGCGGGCGCGTGGATTGAAACATTTCACCAGCCACCGTAGCGGCTTTCGGAGAGTGTCGTGCCCCTCGCGGGCGCGTGGATTGAAACGATTCCATCCACCGATAGATCTCCGTGCGGTTCGGTCGTGCCCCTCGCGGGCGCGTGGATTGAAACATCCGCTGCCGAATCATCCGTGATCTTGGCTTCGGTCGTGCCCCTCGCGGGCGCGTGGATTGAAACTGACAGATCGACCTTGATCTCAAACATCACTCACCCCTCTCCGGAACAAATAGCCAGGAACAGCAGCACAACCAAGACGGCCAAGGTATCCATAGCTTTACCCCACGTATTTCCGGT
>JAJFVB010000078.1 GCA_021372055.1 Desulfobacteraceae bacterium
CCTGAGGATGCGCCGTATCAACGGGACGACGCCGGATTCGAACAGAAACTCTCCGTCGTCGGTCTTGTTGATGAACTCTATCAAACCCAACCGGATGAACCTCTCGATGAGCTCCGGATGCAGCCCCGCGCGATAGGAAACCTCGGCCAGCGTGCAGTAAGGTTGCGAGAAATTCTTTTCCGTTTTTACCTGCAACATCAAATATGTAGTCTCAGCCATCGCAAAGCCCGCCCTCGACTATTGTCTCGGATTGAATCCGGATTCTTTCTTCAACTCTTCGAAAAGCTCCCGCTCTCTCGGTGTGGGCTGTGAAGGAATCTTCACGCTCACAATCGCGTAGAGATCTCCGGCGGATCCTTTCGGATTCGGCATCCCCTTGGCCCGCAGCCTCAGTTTCCGGCCCGTCTGGGTTCCCGCCGGGATCTTCAGGGAGACGTTGCCCGACGGCGTGGTCGTTTCCACTTCCGCGCCGAGCACGGCTTCCCAGGGCGTCACCGGCACCTCCATGTACAAATCACGGCCCTTGAGCGTGAAGACGGGGTGCTGGTCGATTTCCACCTTGAGGTAGAGATCCCCCCGGGGACCTCCCCCGGTGCCTTCGCCGCCCTGGCCCGAGAGCCTTATCTTCTGACCCGGCAGAATGCCGGGCGGTATCTTCACGTCGTATCGCCGTTCCTGGACCTCAACCTGGCCGTTCGGGGTCACCACCTGGCTCTGGAGGACAATCGGCTTGGATCCGCCCCGAAAAGCCTCATCGAGGCTGATTCGGATCGTCGTCTCCTGATCGGCGCCGGCCTGCCGCCAGACCGTCCCGCGCCCGTAGCCTCCGGGACCGCCCTGAGCCTGCCTGAAACCCGCCGCGCCGAAAATCGATTCAAAGAAATCGCTGAACCCGCCGCCGGCTCCCCCCCACTGGAAATCGCCGTGCGCGCCGCCCTGACCGAAATCGGTATGAACGTTCCATCCGGGAGGGGGCCGGAAGTCCTGACCGGATCTCCATTCGGGTCCGAGCTGGTCGTAGAGTTTCCTTTTCTCAGGGTCTTTGAGGACCTCGTAGGCCTCGTTGATTTCCTTGAACTTGTCTTCGGCATCCGAGGCCTTGTTCACGTCAGGGTGGAATTTGCGGGCCAACTTTCTGTATGCCCGCTGCACTTCATCCTGGCTCGCCCCTCTTTTTATGCCGAGGATTTCGTAATAGTCCCTGTACTTAACAGCCATAGGGCGTTATTTCCCTCCCGCGAAGTGCCGCATCGCCGGTTCTCCCGCGGATGACAGGAGGTGCGGCACGAAATTAACCGTTTTCTGGACGGCCTTGGTCAGCTTCCCAAACCCTGATAGAGCCAATTGCATCAATATAGCCATTGAACCGGAGCCGAGGACCAGATCCTCATGGGCTCCGCCTGAGAACGAGTGAATTCTATTTAACAAATCCGGTTCAAATGCAAACCCATTCGAACCGGATCTCACAGAAAACGGTCCGCTCCCGGCTTTAATGCTCCGTGAACTCCGCATCGATGACGTCGTCTCCCCCCCTGGGCGGACGATGCTGCCCTTGACCTCCGGGAAATCCGTCTCCCGGTTGCGTCCCGGTCCCCCGAGCCTGTTCGGCGGCCTGCCGGTGGGCGGTGGTGGATGCAATCATCTGGGCCGCCTGCTGCAGGTCGCTTGCAAGCTGCTGGAAGCGCTCCCTGGACGTGCTTTCGTCCTGAACGGCCTTTCGGGTTTCCTCGATGAGCTGTTCGGATCTGGACCGTTCGTGCACCGGCACCTTGTCGCCGAGATCGCGCAGGGAGCGTTCGAGCTGGTAGGCCAGGGTGTCGGCCGTATTGCGCGCCTCTATGGTCGAACGGCGCCGGCTGTCTTCAGCTGCATGGGACTGTGCGTCCCGGACCATGTTTTCGACTTCGCTCTTCGACAGGTTGGTGGACTCGGAAATGGTAATGGCCTGTTCCTTGCCCGTTTCCTGGTCCCGCGCCGTGACGCTCAGAATTCCGTTGGCGTCGATGTCGAAGGTCACCTTGACCTGAGGCATGCCGCGCGGTGCCGGCCGAATCCCCTCAAGGCGGAACCTTCCGAGGACGCGGTTGTCCCGCGCCATCTCGCGCTCGCCCTGGAGGGCAACGATGTCGACCGCCGTCTGGTTGTCCTCGGCGGTGGAGAATACCTCCTCGCGCCTTGCCGGAATCGTCGTGTTCCGTTCAATGAGCTTGGTCATGACGCCGCCCAGGGTCTCCACTCCGAGCGAGAGGGGAGTGACGTCGAGCAAAACGACGTCTTCGACCTCGCCCCTGAGAACGGCTGCCTGAACGGCGGCCCCGATGGCCACAACCTCGTCCGGGTTCACGCTCATGTTCGGTTCCCTGCCTCCGGTGAGTCGCTTTACCAGCGCCTGAACCGCGGGGATTCGCGTCGATCCGCCCACGAGGATGACTTCATCGAGGTCGTTTGCGCTGAGCCGGGCATCCCGCAGGGCCTGTTCGACCGGGCCCATGCACCGTTCCACCAGATCGTGCGTCAGGTCCTCGAACTTCGCGCGCGAAAGCTTTGTGGTCAGGTGCTTCGGGCCGCTCGCGTCGGCCGTGATAAAAGGCAGGTTGATCTGGGCCTCCGAGATGTTGGAAAGCTCGATCTTGGCCTTTTCCGCAGCTTCGTAGAGACGCTGGAGAGCCTGGCGGTCCTTGAGGATGTCGACGCCGGTGTCCTTGCGGAATTCTTCGGCAACCCAGTCCACGATCCGCTTGTCGAAATCGTCGCCGCCGAGGTGCGTATCACCCGAAGTGGACCTCACCTCGGCCACGCCGTCGCCCACGTCCAGGATGGAAACGTCGAAGGTCCCGCCGCCGAGGTCAAAGACCAGGATGGTTTCGCTCTTCTTCTTTTCCAGCCCGTAGGAAAGCGCCGCAGCCGTCGGTTCGTTGATCACGCGCAAAACCTTGAGGCCCGCGATCTCGCCGGCGTTTTTCGTGGCCTGGCGCTGGGCGTCGTTGAAGTAGGCCGGGCACGTGATGACGGCTTCGGTGACCTTTTCGCCCAAGAACTTCGATGCCTCGTCCACAAGCTTTCTGAGCACCTGGGCCGAGACTTCCTCGGGAGAAACCGCCTTGCCCCGAACCTCAAACCGGACGGCATCGTTCGGCCCCTTTATGATTTTGTAGGAGACCATCCGGGATTCCTCGTCCACTTCACCCCACTTGCGGCCAATGAATCGTTTTGCCGAATAGATCGTTGCCGCTGGGTTGAGGATGGCCTGTCTCCTGGCAACCTGGCCCACAAGGCGCTGGCCGTCCTCGGTGTAGCCGACGACGGAAGGAGTTAGCCGCGAACCCTCGGAGTTGGGGATAACCGTTGCCTTCCCTTCTTCCCAGACCGCGACGACGGAGTTTGTTGTACCAAGGTCTATGCCTACTGCTTTTGCCATAGGCTTTCCCTCCTTTATTAATATAAATATCAAGATATGATGAACTCAGCCTGTTCAGATAAATTCCATGTAATGACATGGAATAATTATTAAAGCTGAGCATTCGCAGAAGAATATAACCATGATTTCCGGGGGTGCCAGAGGGAGGAGACACTTCTTTTGCATGGAAAAAACACAGGGCTGAAGCCACAAAAGCCTTGCTGGGAGCCGATCAAGCACATCGCAGGGTACCCGGAGGCAGCAATTATCTTTCTCGGCTGCTAAAACTGTGAGGCCCGGCTAAAAACAGTCCGAATGTGCGGGTGCCCGAAGTGTGACGGCAAATCCATTCGACCGGCCGGATAAGTCTAGGCCTCTCCATTCGTCATGTCGTCGGAATCCGGATATCCCTCGGGACCCGAGCAATAGCTCTTGAGCTTGGTTATCTGATCGGGGTTCCCTATTACAATGACGACCGTGCCGGGTTGAAGCACCGTGTCCAATGGTGGATTATAGCTGAAGTCGTCGCCGTCGTGAGGTTTCATGGAGATGGGAAGCAGCTCCGTTTTCCGCTGCATTTCCACCTCGCTGATCGTGTGTCCCGCCCAGGGGGACCCGGCGCAGATCGTGACCTCTTCGACGCGCACGGACTTGTCTCTGCCCCTGAGCATGCGGTCGAGGAAGGAGACGACATGGGGACGGACCATCTCGCTCGCCATGCGCATCCCGCCTATGAAGGCCGGATTGACGACATAGTTTGCCCCCGCCCTGTAGAACTTATCCGTAAGAGAATTCTCCTGGCACCGCGCGACGATTTTGACGGACGGATTCACGTAGCGGGCCTGCACCATGATCAGAAGATTGTGGCTGTCATCGCCGAGGGTGGTGAGTATTCCCGCGGCCTTTTCGATGCCCGCGCGCCTCAGGACCTCTTCCTCCGTGGCGTCTCCCTGCAGATAGTGCAGCTTATCGAATTGCTTGGCCAGCCAGTCGACGCGATCTGGCTTGAGTTCAATGGCCACGCAGGGCCTTCGGGAGGAGACGAGTTCACGGAGAACGTTGAAGCCGGTCTTCCCGACCCCGCACACAATGTAATGATCGCGCAGCGCGGCGATGCGCTTTTCCATCTTACGCTCCCTGAAGATTCGCGTCAGATTCTGTTCCACCACACAGCCCGTAATGGCCGATATGGCGTAAAGGGTAACCCCCATGCCCCACCACATCACGACCATGCAGAATATGCGTCCGCTCGTCCCGAGGTGTTCGAGCACTTCGCCGTATCCCACGGTGGTGAGGGTTATGCTGGTCATGTAGGCGCAATCGAGGACCGTCCACCTGTCGCCCCCGATGATAAGAAAACCGACCGTGCCGAATATGAACGCGCCGACGAGCAAAAGGACCGGCCAGACGAGTTGCTGGAGCACGATCTTTGTGAGGTCCGACCGGGATGAGAGCTTGTTTTTTTGACGCTGATCCATTCGTCGTCAGTCCAGCAAAGCGACAGCGTAACGTCGGCAGGGGGCCGATAAGCCGTCCCGCACCTTGGGAGTCGACTGATTATTCAGCAAAAGAAAGCTCATGTCCAGAATTTCACGTAAGAGTGGTAAATCAAATTTTCTCGATTCAAAGAGTATGGTAGAGTGCAGGAAGTCTTCTGATCAAGTTCGCGTTCATTTCTCCGGTTTTTGTCTCGCGCTCCCTTCGGAGGTTGCTGAAAGTGGAAGAAAAAGACATGCAAGAGTCCTATGCCGTCGAAAAACCCGCCGCCTTCGCGCCCCAGATATCGCAGTTTCCGGGCAAAACTCAGGACCTTCCGATCCCTCTCAATCAACTGGCCGACTTTGTGGATTATCTGCCCGACCCGACCTTCGCAATCGACAGGGACGGTTGCGTTATCGGCTGGAACCGGGCAATAGAGGAAATGACGGGGGTGTCCAGGACGGAGATCCTCGGAAAAGGCGAGTACCTGTACTCGGTCCCCTTTTACGGAGTGTCCCGGCCGCTCATAGCCGACTGGGCCATGGGCGCCGCCGGCGGTATGGAATCCAGGTACGTGAGCCTTGAAAGGAAAGGGGAAGTCTGCCTGGGAGAGGCATTTTGCCCGAAATTGAACGGAGGCGAAGGGGCTGTCGTCCGGGGAACGGCTTTGCCCCTCCGCGATCACCGGGGAAATATCATCGGCGCGGTCGAATCGCTGTGCGACGTAACCGTCCGCTACAGGACGGAAGAAAAGCTGAAACAATCGGAATTGAAATACCGGCAGATCTTCCGCCACACCCCCCTGGGGATATTTCATTTCGATTCAACCGGCGTCGTTACGGACTGCAATGACACCATCATCGAGATATGGGGCTCTTCGCGGGAAAAGTTCATAGGCTTCAACCTCCTTTCATCGCTCAAGAACAAGAAGATGAAGGCTGCGGTCAAGAACTGCCTGTGCGGCAGGCAGGCGGCCTATGAGGGCAACTATCTCTCCGTAACCGGCGGCAGGATCTCCAACCTCAAGGCGATCTACGGCCCGATTGTCTCGCCCGGCGGCGTTATCGAGGGAGGGGTCGGCCTCGTGGCGGACATCTCCGAACGCAAGAGGGAAGAGGAGGTGCTGCTGGAATCCGAAAGCAGGCTCAGGCTTCTGTCCTCCAAGCTCATCGATACGCAGGAAGAGGAGCGCAGATACCTCGCGCGGCGTCTCCAGGACGGTCTCGGGTCCTCGCTCAGCGCCGTGCGTTTCAAGCTGCAGAGTCTGCTTGACCAGACGCAGAAGAACCGTATTGAGCGGGAGGGCCTTGTCTCCACCATATCGGAGATCGACCGCGCCCTTGCGGAGGCCAAGAAAATCGCCGATGATCTCCGGCCCCCGGTGCTGGACGATCTCGGAATCATCAGTACGCTGGGATGGTTTGCCAGGAAATTCCAGTCCCTCCACCCCGAAATATCTCTCACCGTGGCCGTCGATGCCGAAGAGATGTGCATTCCCGAGCACCTCAAAATTGTGCTTTTTCGAATCGTCCAGGACGCGTTCTGCAATATCGCCCGCCACAGCGGCGCGCATAACGCCACTCTCGGCCTTAGCATGTCCGAGGATTCGCTGCTGCTAAGGGTGCAGGATGACGGCAGGGGATTTGAGCCCGCGCCTTTTTCGGACGGAGGCCTCGGACTCAACAGCATGAAAGAACGGGCCGAACTGGCCGGAGGATGGCTCGATATCGATTCGCAGCAGGGCGGCGGCACATCGATCAGGGTCTGTTTCCCGCTGGCCGTCTGATGCCATATTGCGTTCAGGATAGAACTAACGGAAAAGAGCGGGGGAAATGATTTCCCCCGCGCCCCCTCAGGTTCGCATTGACGCTTGCGGCCCGCCGCAAGCGTCAATGCGGGCAGTGCAGTTGCGTGTGGGCGGCGCGTACTGCATACGGAAGCCGAAAAATACAGTGTTGACCCGATTTGATTTATGCGCGGGCTTACCTATATTGATAATCGTTTAGCTAACACCATCTCATGTTTCTGTTTCAGGAAAGCCAGGTTTCTCCCGCCTGGCTTTCTTCTTTTTTGGGCGAGGCCGATTTGCTGCGGGCCGGGGTCAATGGAACTGCAAGTGCACTTTGCGCGTCCTCGGACCGTCGAACTCCAGCAGGAATATCCTTTCCCACGTCCCAAGGACGAGCTTGCCCGCATCGATGATGACCTGAACGCTTCCGCCGGTGAGAATGCTTTTCACGTGTGCGGCCGAATTGCCTTCGACGTGCTTGTACGGGCCGCTCCAGGGGACCAGCCGGTCGAGCGCGTCAAGCACGTCGGCCATGACGTCCGGGTCCGCTCCCTCGTTGATCGTGAGCCCGGCGGTCGTGTGCGGCGTGTATACGAGGCAGACCCCGTCGCGCACGCCTGCAGACCGCATCCTGGCCGCGACTTGGTCCGTTATGTCCACCGCCGCCGAATGGGCGGGCGTTCTGATCTGGATCGTCTCCATTGCGGTTTCTCCGGTTGCGGTGTCGGATCAAGCATGTTCAGGGGCGGCGGCGTTTCGGAAATCTCAGGGCAGTATGAGCCCGGACTCCGTTCTGCGTTCCTGATCCTGCACCTGCGGTGGTGCTTGCGACTGTTCGAAGTCTTCAGGCCAGTATAGCCTCAGAGAGTTTACCATCACCTGAAAGACGGCGGGATTGGCGTTTGCGGGACCCTCGCCCGCAAGATGGCGCGCAACGGTCCAGGCCCTCGTCGCTTTTTCGGCGGCTCCGCCAAGCTTGAACCACATGGCGAGTTCCTCAAAGTACCGCCTGTAGAGCGTGCGTGTTTCCCCGGCGCAGAGTTCGTCGGCCGCGTTTCGGACGAGGCCGAGGCTGCGTTCGACCTGGACCTCCCGCGGGATTACGAGAAGCGGGCTGTCGAGCGCCCTCATCTTCTCCTTGTGCGGAGCGAGGTCGTTTTTCGAAAACCTCAGCCACGATAGGTCGAGACCCTCGAGAAGCTCGGCGGGATTGACCTCGGAGAGATGCTGTTCGGGATGCTCCATTTCGGGCATGAGCTCGAAGGCGTACGGCCGGGTGCCGGGATCGTAATGACGCTCCAGAAGAGCGCGCGCCCGGTTGAGTTCCGGGTAAGGGTCCTTCCCGGTCCAAAGGCCGAGCATTTCGAAAAAGAGCCGCGCGCAATGCGCAACCGGGATCTCATAGCCCCGGTTCCCCAGCGCATAGGTGGATATCTTTTGCTGGTATGCCTTGTAGAGCTTTTGGGTGCTCTCCACGACGCGAACGTTGAACGTCGCGTAGTCGTCTTCGAGAAAAGCCGTAACGAGCACATGGCCCGTCTGATTCGATTCCGGAATGAGCGCCGAAATGAGCCAGAGCGTGCCGCTGACCATGAATATGTGGGCGAGGGCGCTCCGCGACTCGCCTTGAATCAGTACGACCTTACCCGGCGCAGGCCGCTCATCCGGAGTTTCGAACCCTTTCTGGGAGAACCTGTATCCCGCCTGCTTGAGGTGCCGTTTGTAGGGAGAAGCCTCGATCAGTTTCGTCAGGGCCTCAAAGGTCGAAAAGCCGGTCTTGTTCGGGTTCTTGCTCAGCTTGTCGACAAGAGCGGCTGCGAGCTGCGGCCTGGGGGAAAGGGCGTTGGCCAGAGAGCGGAGGTAGCGTTCGAAGCTCTCGCCTTCCGGATTCTGCACGGCGAGCCGGTCAACGATCATCTGGAGTTCGTCGGATTCCTCTTGGCTGAGCGGAATCTCAGCTTTGCCTTTTCTGCCTGCATTCTGTTTTTTGCTCATCTTGGCGCACCGACCGGGTTGAAGGTAGCGGATGTGAAAATGAGAATAGCCCCATGCACACGATAAACGTGTTGCTGGGGCTATGCCAATGAAAAAAAACGACTGTTTTATTCTTCTTCGTCCGATCCGCCCTCTTTGGGTTCGACCACGAGAGAATCGGCGACGAGTTCCCAGAGGTACTTAACCTCCACGTCCATCATGTCGTATTCTTTCCGCAGGCTCTTCATGATCTGGTCGCGGCAGTTGTGGCAGGGGGCTATCAGGAGCTTGGCTCCGGTATCCTTGATCTGCTTCGCCTTGACCCGCCCGTAGAAAATTCTCTCTTCGACGTAGGGGGCGGCCCATGCGCCGCCACCCGCGCCGCAGCAGAAGTTGTTGGCGCGGTTCGGATACATCTCGACGAAATTCTCGCAGCACTGCTGAGTAACCCACCTCGGCTCCTCATAGTACCCGTGGCCGAACGTGCGCTCGCTCTTTCGGCCGTAATTGCACGGGTCGTGATACGTGGTGAGGTGCTGGTGGATCGACTTGTCGAGCTTGATGCGCCCTTCTTCGATATACATTTTCAAAAGATCGTGAATGCTAAGGAACTTGACGTTTGCGTCGGCATACCATTTTTGCAGACCAAGCCTGGTCGCATAGTAGGCGTGGCCTCATTCGGGTAGTACAAGGTACTCGCACTCGAGCTCCTTGTAGTTTTTCACGATCCGACCGACGATTTCCTTCATGGCTTCGTCGTCGCCGGTGAAAAGGCCCCAGTTGACGCCTTCCCAGTTCTCGGAGGCGACCGTCCAGGACTCGTTGGCGGCGGTCAGGATACGCCACCAGTAAAACATGTCCTCGGGTTCCGCGAAGGGCTCCTTGGAGTTGATGGTGAAAAGGTACTTGGCGCCCTTCTTGTCCAGGGGGACCTCAAATCCCGGAAGCTCCTCGGCAAGCTCGGCGCCGACGTCTTCCAGCAAAAACAGGAAGTCTTCCTTGGGAATTCCGACATTGTTCCCCGTTTTGAGGCACATCTGAACGCCCTTGTGCAGGACGCCGGGCACCTTGTCCCGCGCCCGCTTGCCGCGCGCGGAGCGCAGCATCGCCAGCAGGTCTATCCCCATGGGGCAAGCGTGTTCGCACCGGCCGCAGAGGGTGCAGACCCAGGGGAACCTGGAGTCGATCAGTTCCTGTTCCATCCCCAGGAGGACCAGCCGCACGGCTTTGCGAACATCCAGGCCGTCCACGCCCGTCACCGGACATCCGCCCGCGCAGGTGCCGCAAGTGAGGCACAAGTCGGCATACTGGGTCGCCAGCGTGCGTTTCTCGCGCTTGGAAAGTAACAATGGATCCATCTTCTTTTCTCCTAAGTGTTCTTGGCCTGTGAACCTATAAAACTGAAATTATGAAAGTTCCGGTCGCAGTGCAGTGGGGGGATGACGAGTTGGTCATTTTGGACCGTGGCTCTTTGCACAATAATCCGAAATCCCGCCCAAAGCAACAGCTCCGTTCGACATTAGTACTCGCTGGGAAGCTTGGACAACTGCTCCAGCGTAAACACCGGACCGTCCTTGCACACATATTCCGTACCGATGTTACAGCGGCCGCAGATGCCGATTCCGCATTTCATCCGCATCTCCAGGCTGGAGATGATTCGCTCCGGGGGAAACCCGAGTTCGGTCAGAACGGGCAGCGTGAACTTGATCATGATCGGAGGACCGCAGATGATGGCGTAGGAATTTTCCGCGCTCGGAGCCTTCTGCTTGGTGACGGCGGGGACGAAGCCGACGTTGTATTTCCAGTTGGGGTCGGTTGTGCCGTCGACCGTTATGTGCATGTTGATGTCGTCGCGCCGCTCCCATGCGGCAAGCTCGTCCTTGTACAGCAGCAGGCCGGGATGGCGCGCGCCGTAGACGACGTCGATGTTGCCGAACCTGGAACGGTTGGCCGGGTCCAGCATGTAGACGATCGAAGAGCGCAGGGTCGTGAAGGCAAAGCCGCCGCCGACGATTACGAGGTTCTTGCCCTGGAGCGTTTCCCACGGGTACCAGTTGCCCATGGGGCCGCGAACGCCCATCACGTCGCCCTCTCTCATGTTGTGCATGAAGGAGGTCACTTTCCCGACCTTGTTTACCGTGAACTTGATGAAACCTTTCTCCGTGGGGGATGTCGCTATCCCGATGGGAATTTCACCCTGGCCCGCGACGGAGAGAATCGCAAACTGGCCGGGAGTGTATGCGAACTTCGCTTCGTCTTCCGGGTTGAGGAAGACGAATTTGAATGTCTTTAAATTGCGATCTTCCGTTTCCGTGATCACGGAATCGATTCGGACCGGATAGGGCAGGTAAGGGTTGTTCACCTTGATTCCTCCATTAGCAAAGCGGCTCTAGGCCGGACACACACAACTTGGCGACGCCATCAGGCGGCCGACTTGCCGGATGTCGATATTGACCGGGCAGGCCTGTACGCACCGGCCGCAGCCCACGCAGGCCGCTCCACAGTGGTATTTGTCCTGGTAGTATTTGAGTTTGTGCATGAAGCGCTGCCGTACGCGCTGGGTCTTTACGGCGCGTGGATTGTGCCCGGAGCCGTGGAGCGTGAACAGGGGAAACATGCAGGAGTCCCAAAGCCGCATCCGGTCGCCCTGGTCTCCGTTCACCTCGTCCTGGATGTCGAAGCACCAGCAGGTGGGGCAAACGAACGTGCAGGTGCCGCAGTTGATGCAGGAAAACTGGACCTCCTCCCAGAGAGGCGAGTTGTAGAGTTCCAGCATGTCCTGGCGGGCGAGAGTCTCGGGATCGAACGATGGCCCGATGCTCTGCGCGGCGGCTTTTGTGGCCGCGTCTATCTTGCCCCGGGAATCCGCGGGGGCGGGGTCCCAGCCGTCGGAAGCGTCCACGGCCTTTTTGCCTTTTTCCGTGAGAGCTTTGGCGACGTATCCCTCGCCGGTGTCGACGAGCAGGGCATCGAGACCCGCGGTCTCAAAGGGGCCGCTTCCCACGGATGTGCAAAAGCAGGTCGAGCAGGGCGTGTTGCAGGCGAGGCCTACCAGCGTGAGGGCTTCGCGCCTGCGCACCCACCAGGTGTCCTTGACGGTCTGCGTGTCGAAGTTGGCGTCGTCGAGCTGAAAAGCCTTTGCATCGCAGGGCCGGATTCCGAGGATCACGCCGGGCGAGTAGTCCTTCGGGCTTTCCTTGACTATTCCCCGCTCCGGGTCGTCCTTGGCGAGGCTGTATTCGAACATTCGTTCCGCCTGGGGGTGAAGGAGCCCCTTGGGAGACAGGCGGGTGTTCCTGAATGCCAGATCGGCCTCGGCTGCGCCCGTAAGCCTCGCGAATTGGTGGTAGCGGCCCTTTTTCACGGGAGCGAAGACCCGGTAGCGGCCCATCAGCCGCTCTATGACTCCCGGGAGTTTTCCTTTTGTGATGTACATATCAGACATGGATCTGTCCCTTCTCTATCTGTCCTGACCGCCCGCGACGGCGGCGGGGGCCGAAGTTGACCGTGCGAACACGCCGTTACCCCAGGAACGGTTCGGGGTCGTCCGGGCGGAACATATCGAGCGGAGGCCGCTGGTCCTGGATTATGCCGGCTTCGTAGCCGTAGAGTTCCTTGATTTCCTTTTCCAGCTCCTTCGTGAACAGGCGCATCTTGATCCCGACCGGACATGCGCGTTCGCATGAACCGCAATCCGTGCAGCGTCCCGCCAGGTGGAAGGCTCTGAGGAAGTGAAAGGTGAGGGTGTCGGTCGGATCTATCGTCTTGCCCACCCACTGGGGACGCGACTCATCGACGAAGCATGTGGGGCAAAAACAGCCGGGGCAGGCGTTGCGGCAGGCATAGCAGCGGATGCATGGCTCGATCAGCTTGTCGAAATACTGCCTCTTCTCATCGGGCAGAAGGGCCTCTATAGCGCGAATGTCCGCGTAACGGTCCACGTCCTGCTCCCGCACGGCTTCGCCCAGGAGTTCGTCGTAGACAACGGGATTGCGATGGGTGCAGATCGAGCAGTTTTCCTGAAGATAGTCGGCCCGGGTGAATGCCTGTTCGAAACCCTTGCCCGAAACGGTGAGTTTATCGCCCGTGTCTTC
>JAJFVB010000088.1 GCA_021372055.1 Desulfobacteraceae bacterium
GAAGAAAGGGAGCAGGCCTTGGGTAAAGACTCCCTTATATTTACATTCAAGCACCGCGATGTCCAACTTTTACGGTCCACGAATTCCCATCAAACCCTAAACGGCCCAAGTCTCCGTTTGATCCATTTGCTAGCCAATATGCCAATAGCCGGTCTTCTGTTCTCAGCCGAAAAGAAGGCTCTCGGTCCTGGGCAACCGCAGTTGTTGCAAAGGGAGTTGCATAGTCAGGGCTGGTGGCTGATTCGCAAACTTGTTTCTACCAGTAGAAACAACCCCCTTGTTTTTACCCCGTTTCTGTAAAAAAATACTTGCAATTTAAATTTGAAGCCGGTTTTCCGGGGTGGCCACTCCGGGGAGCGCGGCATGAAAAAGGCGGCAGTGTGGTGCCACACCATCACATTTGCCGCCTTTTCATTTCTTGCACAAGGATGGCGGATGGCCTGGACGGATGCTGACGAAGACACAGTCAAAGCGGCAATTCTGGCTCGTGAGCGAGGAGAGCAGATAAAACGCATCACCGCGCAAGACGGCAGGTCAGTGGAATATGCGGAAGGAGCGTCTTTGAAAGACCTCATCTCCTTGCTCTCAGAGATCCAATCCGCAAGGAATGCCGCTTCGGGCCGCAGGCGCTTCGTCCTCACATCTACCGGCAAGGGGCTGTAGGTGGGATTCTTGAAGATAGTCGACCATAACGGGAACCGCATCCATTCGAGTGCTATGGGTCCGCCCTTCGAGGGTGCAAGCACAGGGAGGCGGCTTTCCACCTGGGGGCTATCGGGATCCGGTCCTAACATGGCGGTGTCCAGCTCGCTTGCTTCGCTTCGGGCTCGCTCCCGAGAACTCACCCGGAACAACCCCAACGCCGAAGCCGGAGTCGAGTCCTACGTATCAAACCTCATCGGGACCGGGATCATACCACGGTGGCGTCTGGAAGATCCAAATCTCAAGGCTGATGTGCAACAGCTGTGGTCCGACTGGACCGAGGAAGCCGATGCAAACGGCAGCCTCGACTTCTACGGCCTGCAGGCCTTGGCCTCTCGAGCCTTGATCGATAGCGGCGAGGTGTTAGCCAGGTTTCGCCCGAGATATCCTGGAGACCTTCTCTCGGTACCGCTCCAAATCCAGCTCCTGGAAAGTGACCACCTCGATGAAACCTTCGAGTCTATAGCCCCGAACGGCAACCCTATCCGGATGGGAATCGAGTTCGACAAAAACATCGGCAAAAGAACCGCCTACTGGGTCTTTCGCGACCACCCGGGCGAACAGTTCCTGCTCGCGAACACTACAGAGCGCATTCGGGTCCCCGCATCGGAAATGCTCCACATCTTCAGGCCCCTCCGCCCCGGGCAGGCACGCGGCAGACCCTGGCTAACATCCATAATAGTTCGGCTCCATGAACTTGACCAGTACGAGGATGCCGAGCTGGTGCGCAAAAAGGCCGCGGCCATGTTCGGGGGCTTTATAACAGAGCCTCCGAGCGAGGATGTTGGCGGATCCCCTCTCGGTAGAGTGTCCGGTAAGGACTCAGAAAGCCGCGACGTTGTAGCGCTCGAGCCCGGGACCTTTCCGGTGCTTCCTCCCGGCATGGAGGTAACCTTCTCGACTCCTGCAGATGTCGGAGGCAATTACGAAGTCTGGATCAAGCAGACGCTTCGGGAAATTGCCGCGGGGATCGGCGTCACATACGAGCAGCTGACCGGGGATCTTACCGGGGTCAACTACTCATCCATCCGCGCAGGGCTTCTCGAGTTCCGCAGGCGGTGCGAGATGCTCCAGTGGCATACGCTCATCTTTCAGTTCTGCCAGCCGGTTGCCAGGAGATGGATGGATACGGCCGTTGCAGCAGGCCTTATTTCCATTTCCGGCGGTTACTCGGCAAACCGCAGGAAGTATTACCGCATTGAGTGGCGGGCTCCAAGATGGCCGTGGGTTGATCCTATGAAAGATGCCATGGCGGCTTTGCTTGAGGTCAGAGGTGGCTTCCGGCCGAGATCGTCCGTTATTGCCGAGATGGGTGAGGATGCCGAAGACGTCGACAGGCAGTACGCGGAAGACGCCGCAAGAGCCGATGCCCTCGACCTGGTCTTCGATTCCGACCCCAGGAAAACGGAAAAGTCGGGAGCCCTGCAGACCGCGCAGGACACCGCGGTAAAGGAGGCTGCCGCCAATGCCTAAGGCCATGCTCGCTCATATTGCATCGCGGCTTCTCAATACCCCGCTTATGATCACGCCCGGAAAGCTCGAGACCATACTTCAGGCCCTGGGGCCGAGGATCGGTCTGATTGATACCAATGTTCCCGCGGCAGTAACGGATTTTTCAAGGAGGCCACAGTATCGCGAGTACTCGGGAGACGGTATCGGCCTCATTCCGGTTATGGGTCCCCTTGCATACAACCTCTCGTTTGAAGATGCGGTATGCAGCGATATCGTCAGCTACCGCGATATCCGCGCGATGTTCCGGGAAGCACTGGACGACCCGCAGATTACCTCAATCCTTTTTGCCTTCGATTCTCCCGGCGGAGAAGTTGCCGGCGTGTTCGACCTGGCTGACGAGATCTACCAGGCACGAAGCGTAAAGCCCATCTATGCCATCGCAGACGAGGCGGCATTCAGTGCCGCTTACGCTCTTGCCAGTGCTGCCGGACAGATTTTCTTGCCGAGGACCGGAGGTGTGGGGTCGATCGGCGTAATAGCCCAGCATGTAGACCAATCCGCAAAAGATGCCAAGGACGGCTTCAAGTTCACGCCCGTTTTCGCAGGAGAGAGGAAAAACGACTTCAGCCCGCATAAGCCATTATCGACTGAGGGCCTTTCAAGACTCCAGGCTCTGGTGGATGCGGACTACAGGATTTTTGTCGATACGGTCGCACGGAATCGGGGGCTTTCAACAGATGCAGTCTCCGCAACAGAAGCAGCCATTTTTCAGGGCGAGGCGGCCATAGGGGCAGGCCTTGCCGACAAGATAATGAACTTTGAGCAGGCCGTTGCTTATATCGAGGCACAGAGCCGCAATGGAGGGCAAACGATGAAAATCTTTGGATTCGGGGCCAAGGTGCAGCCCACGGCTGCGGCACCCGAGGGGAAACCGGCGGGAGAGCTTCCGGAAGAGGTTGTCGACCTGCAGGCGGTGCTCGAGCAGGCAAGAAGCGAGGGGTTTGATGCGGGCAAAGCCGAGGCTCTTCAGGCAGCGCGTGAAACCGCAAAAGCCGAGGAGATCGCCAGGGTGTCTGCGATCATGGATTCGGTCCAGGCAGTCGGCAAGCACCTTCCCGATCCGTTTTCCTTTGCCGTGGAACTCGTAAAGGAAGGCGTTTCCGCAAAGCAAGCCTCGGATCGCATCATCAAGGCCGTTGCCGAGAAGAGCGCAGCCGACGCCCCCGAGATCACATCTACCGTGACTCCCACAGGAACCGGTGAGCCGAACCCTTTGCTCTCCGATGCCAGAAAGCGTGCGGAATCAGCAAAGAAGAAAGGAGCCTAAACCATGCAGGTGCTCACCGAGCAAAATCGCCTCGGCGATATTCTCAAATTTGAGTCGGGAGACGTTAAGAGATTCTCCCGCGAAGATGTGACGGTGCTTTCCGGCCAGGAGCTCGCCCTTGGGGCCGTTCTTGGAAAAATCACAAAGGGAGCATGCCCCGCGACCGGGACGGCAGATGCGGGCAACTCGGGTGCCGGGACCTGCAGCGCAGTTAGCGCCGGAGCCCAGGCGCAGGTGGGGACCTACAAGGTGCAGTGCGTCAAGGTGGTATCGGGCGCCGGGGATTTTGAGGTTATCGCCCCCAACGGAGAGCTTGTCGGCATTGCGACCACAGGTGTTGCCTTCACCAGCCCTCATATCAACCTGACTGTGAACGACGGCACCCCGGATTTTGCGCTCGGGGACAAGTTTACCATCGCCATACCCGCGGGATCCGGAAAGGTCAAGGCCATCGACTTCAGTGGAGTTGACGGAAGCCAGAATGCGTACGGCATCCTCATCGGCGCCGTGGATACGACCGGGACTCTTAAGAGCCTCGCCTTCACCTCGGGCGGGACCTATGCCGTTATGCCGGGTGACCAGGTAAAAGGCGCAACGAGCGGCGCAAGCGGCCGGGTGCAGAGCTTGAGCCTTTCGAGCGGTTCCTGGGCTGGTGGCGATGCCGCGGGAACGCTCATCCTCGATGATGTTACCGGGACCTTCCAGTCCGAAAATATCAACGTGGAAGACAACGCAAATGTTGCAACCATCGGGGGCAACGCTTCAAACTACTACCCCGACCGCCCGGGAGTGGCCGTCGTAAGGGATGCCGAAATCAATGCGGGAAACCTCGTGTGGCCGGCCGGAGCAACCTCGGATCAGAAGGCGGCAGCACTCGTAAGGCTTGCCGAACGAGGAATCGTTTCCCGTCCCATAGCGTAACGGTTAAACCGAAAGGAGCCTTTAGGCCATGATACTCAATCCTTTTCAAAACGATGCCTTCAACATGGTATCGCTTACCCAGAGCATCAATATCCTGCCGAACATGTACGGCCGGTGCGAGCAGCTGAACCTCTTTCCGATCAAGGGCGTTTCCTCCCGCCAGATCGTCGTTGAAGAGCAAAACGGGTTTTTGAATATCCTTCCGACCCGCCCTGTCGGGTCTCCCGGGACCATTGGTTCAAGCCCGAAGCGGAAGGTGCGCACCTTTACCGTTCCTCACATTCCGCACGACGATTCCATTTTGCCCGAAGACTACGCCAACGTCCGCGCCTTCGGTACGGAAAACCAGGTCCAGACTCTCGTTGGAATCGTAAACGACCGGCTTCAGAGGATGAAAAACAAGCACGACATCACGAAGGAATACCTCCGGATGGGTGCTCTTAAGGGCGTGATCCTCGACTCCGACGGGGTGTCCGTCATCTACAACCTTTTCAGTGAATTCCAGATCAAGCAGAAATCCATCGACTTCGTTCTCGGGACTTCGACCACCGACGTTCGCGGAAAGTGCATGGAGCTGCTCCGGCACATAGAGCTGAACCTCATGGGCGAAACCTTGACCGGCGTGCGGTGCATGGTGAGCCCTGAGTTTTTCGATAAGCTGACCAGCCACGCCAACGTCAAGGCAGCCTACCAGAACTACTACGCAGCCCAGAACATGCTGGGAGGCGACCTCCGTAAAGGTTTTCTGTTTGGCGGCATCACCTGGGAAGAGTACCTGGGGAGGGCCTCGGATATCGACGGAAACGTCCACAAGTTCATTCCCGCGGACGAGGGCATCTCGTTTCCCGAAGGGACGATGGACACCTTCCGGACGGTCTGCGCTCCCGCGGACTTCCTGGAAACCGTGGGCACCATCGGACAACCCTACTACGCGAAGATGAAGGTGCGGGACTTCGAGCGCGGAGTCGATCTACACACGCAGAGCAACGTTCTTCCGATGTGCGCACGTCCTTCTCTTCTCGTTCGCGTCTGGTCTTCGAATTAAGAGGTCTGTGCTGTGGCTGGAGAACTCAAGCGACTCACCGCGGCTGTAATGGCCGCTTTCGGCAAGACTATAACCTACACGCCGGCGGACCTGTCTGTTAGCGAGTTCTCGTGCAGCGCGGATTTCAATATCGAGCGGGAACTCTTAGACGAGTTCAAGGCCAATGCTGCAGCCGACAGGTGCAAATGCAGAATCGAGCACGCAAGCTTCACCAGTCACGGTCTTTCCGGTCCAGTAGTGCGGCAGGAAAGAAAGATCGGGGACACGATCACGAAGCAGGATTTCAACGGCAACGAGGAAGTCTGGGACATTGTCGGCAAAGAACCTGAAGACGGCGGAACCTGGCTCTTAACCCTCGAGCGAAACGTCAGGCTGGGTTTGTAAGAGGAAAGCATGTCGACGATAACGGCACTTCTACCCAAAGCAGCACGCGAGGCCGGAACGCATTTCAGCTCGGGGCTTCCCATCCCGGCGGGCGCAAGCGGGATCATGGAAGTGATGCTGGGGCTTTCGGGAAACGATCTGAAGGACCCGGACGTCTCAATCGTTTTCGGAATCGAAGTTTTTAAGAATGGGGAATGGAGAGAGGACGCGGGGGCAAGGTTTACGGGAAGCCCGGCAAACTCGGAGCAGCCGGGCTTTTTCGTTAACGTTTCCGAGTATGCGGGGAAGACGATCCGGGCACGGCTTACTACCGGCAGCCGACTGTCCGCTATGAGCATGACTGTGGAGTATTAGGAAGATGCCTATAGCCCACATTCAATCTGCGACGAACAGGACGGGAAGCAATGTCTCGTCTCTTTCCAAAGCGTTTTTAGGGAACGTTTCGCTTGGAAACCTGATTGTCGTGTGCGTGGGAACGAAAACGGGCGTGCTTCCTTCCGGGGGCTGTTCGGACAGCCTCGGGAACTCCTACAGCCAGGCGGTTGTTGCCTATAACGATCAGGGCTCAAACGTCCGGTATGCTGCCATTTACTACGCAATAGTGACAACGGCCGGAGCCTGTACGGTGACAGTTACGCCTTCCTCGAGCTGTCCGATAGCCATGTCCATATCGGAGTTCTCGGGATGCGCGGGAAGCTCGCCCCTGGATACGATAAATTCGGGAATAGGCAGCAGCACTGCCCCGAGTTCGGGTAGCGTTACGCCGAACGGGTCGGATCTGCTCGTCGGGTCGATGACCTTCGAGGGGAGCGCCGCGACTATCACGTCGGATTCGGATTACACTGAGATTTACGCCTACGGGAATGCAAGCCCCTACCTCGGAACCGAGTACAGGCTGAATCGTTCGAGCGCGGACGCAGCCGATTGGACCCTGCAATATACCCGTCAGTGGGTCGCGGTAATCGCGGCTTTCAAACCTTCGGGGACTGTCCACACGGTTTCCTGCTCGGATGGGATGAAGGGCGGTGAAACGAATTCCACAGCATGCACATTCGCGGGGGCGGTATCGGACGGCCTCTCAGGCGGCGAATCCCTCGCCCCTTCCTGCAGCTATCCGGTATCGGGCGCGGATGGGTTCAACCTCTCGGACCTCGTTTCGGTTTCCCTCTCAATTGCCTTGACGGCATCGGACGGCGCGCAGCTCGCGGACGGTTCGGCGGTGCAGTGTGGTTTCAGCCCTTCGGTCTTCTCCGGGTTGAACCTTGCGGAAGCGGTTTCGGTCGCCTGTGCCCTGCACGCGGGAGCGGTGGACGGTTTTTCAGTCCGGGGCGTATGCGGGCCGGGAAATCTCTATACCGTAACGGCGGATGACGGGATCGAGGCGAGCGAGGTCCTTTCGGCGGTCCTTCAGTATGCGGCGACGGTGAATGCGGGGATCGAAGCGGGGGAAATTGCCTCAGCCGAATGCCGCTTCGAGGTTTCAGTTTCGGACGTTTCCAAACTGGCCGATGTGGTCGCGGCGGTTTGTGGGTTTGCCCTCTCTGTCACGGACGGCTGTCATCTTTCGGGGATCGCAATCGACCCGCTTGGAGGGCAGATCGGCGGGGTTCGGATCAGCTTTAGCGCTTCGGCCAGGACGTTCATCTTCGAAGTAAAACCGAAGGCTTTCACCTTCATAGCCAATTAGGAAGGGCACAACATGCCGGACAATATCGGAAAGGTTGATGGTCTCAAGGTCGGCGGAATCTTTTCCGTCGAGTGCTTCGACGCTGAAGGAAACCTCAAGTGGCGCGATACGGCTGAAAACCTTGTCGTCAACGCGGGTCTTAATCACCTGCTCGATGTGGTCTTTCACGGGGTTTCGCAAATATCCCCCTGGTACATGGGCCTGATCGGAGCCTCCCCGACCTATGCGGCGGCCGATACCCTGGCAAGTCATGCCGGATGGACGGAGTTCACGGGCTATACCGGGAACCGTCAGGAGTTCAATGAGGGCGCCGCATCAAGCCAGCAAATATCGAACTCCGGGAATGCGGCCTCATTTGCGATCATGGGGAGCGGGACGGTTGCCGGGGCGTTTATCTGCTCGGTGAATACGGGGACTTCTGGAACGCTTTTCTGCGAGGCGAACTTCAGCCAGGGCGCAAAGAGCGTTTCAAACGGTGACACGGTAAACGTCACCTACACCTTAAGCGCGGCGGATGACGGGGCCTAAAAAGCCATGGCGGATGATTTCGAGGGCAGAGAGATCATTACGATCCGGCCAAGCACGAAAGACTACCCGGTCGGCATGAGTTTTTCGACCTGCACGTCGGAGACTGCAAACGACGGGGCAATTCCCTTCGGGGATGCGATCTCGAGTGCGGTCGTTAAGGCCTACGGCCCGACAGGCGCGGACGTAACCGCAAGCCTTGTGACGATTCCCGCCACAGTTCAGGGCAACAACCTCAAATGCGCGATTTCCTGGTACGCGGGGATTACGCCGGGTCTTCATACGCTGACTGTCGTCTTAACCATGGCAAGCGGCCATGTTGACGAGTTCGATTTGAAGCGCGTGATAGTGGAGGCGAACTGATGGAATTTGGAAGCGAGATCCGGACCCTTCGGAATGCCTTGATTGAAAAGATCAAGGCTGCTCTTGGCCCTCACGTTCTGGTCGACAGGTTTGCCGGGGAGGAACGGGCCAAGGAATCGGCCTGCCCATCGGTTTATATCCAGTATGTCGGCGGGATCGCCCGGGAGAGCGAGGAAATAGGCGCGATCAGCTACCAATACGACACTATCTGGCTCCTGCACATTCAGACCGAAGATGCGGATCATGGAAGCGATGGCGACGAACAGGCGGCGGCTTATCTCGAAGCCATCAGGCGCGCGCTTCACGGGACCGAGATCGCAGGAATCGGAATAGCCTATCCGCACCGGCATGCGCTTCTGGACAACCAGACCGAAGCCGTCGGGGCGGTGCACGGCGGGCGCTACCTCTACGGGCAGTGCTGGAGGATCGAGCAGCTTATCGAATAACACAAGGAGGCTCCCCATGTTCTGGAGATTTTGGCGGAAAAAGCAGCCTCAAGAGACCCGGAGCGGCGATCACACAACGCCAGTGGAGTTGCAGGAGCTTTCACAGATTCAGCATGAAGTGAGGAACGCGGTTTTAGGGTTTGAGCTGGAAAGGAGACGGGCATTGTCGAGTCTCAAAGAAGCATTCGATGCGATTTCGGCAATGCGGGTGCACCAGAGGCGGATTGAAGAGGTGTTAAGAGGAGGGCCGGCAAATGGCTGATAACAACGTATGCCCCATTCATGGGGAAGTTGTGAAACGCTACGACGAGTTTCTGGCCGAGCAGCGGATCACAAACCAGGCACTCTTTGCAAAGCTCAATGCCATAAGCAACCGGCTTTGGTGGGTTTTGGGCGGGATCGGCGTCCTGTCTTTTCTGATTCTCGCCATTGCAACTCTTTTTGGGGGCTATTTCAAACGTTGAGAAGGAGAAGCGACTTATGACGCGCTCAATGACGGTCATCTTGGTTTTGGCGGTAATTCTGACGATGCTTTCGGCATGCGCAACCTACCAGGTGTCGAAAGACCCGACCGCAACCGCGGCCGATAAGAAGGCGGCGCTTTGCATGGATGCTCAGAACAGCCTCGCCATGGCTGACGCAGGCCTGTCCGCAGCGCAGCCGGGAAGCGATGCCGCAAGATACTGGACAGCCTTCAGGAACGGAGCGCAGATCGGAATAAACGCCTATTGCGGGACTCAGGTGCCGGTGCTGCCGAATTGAACCGAATGCGGATCGTCCGGTCGGGATGAAGTCGAGATCTGCCCGGACGATGCACTCATTTACCTTCATTTCGAATGGAGATTTTGAGCAATGAACGAAGCTCAGGAGATCAAGGAAGCGGGGAAGGATACCGGAAAGCGGTTTCAGTTCCATGCTCAGATCAACGTTCCTCACGGCGAAGCGGTAACCGTCGCGGTATTGGGCATGCTCGGCGGGCTTGCGATGGTGCTCATTCCCACTGAGGCAAAGGAGATAGTAATCGGGGTTTGCTCGGGGTTGATCGGCTACCTCAAAGGGATTTCGGACGGGCGGG
>JAJFVB010000089.1 GCA_021372055.1 Desulfobacteraceae bacterium
GAACCCGTTTGGTGTGGAGCTATAACGGCCACTTCTACACACTGACCCAGGATACCGGCACCTGGGCCACAGCCGAGGCGGAAGCAGAGGCCCTCGGCGGCAATCTGGTCACGGTGGACGATGGAGCCGAGCAGCAGTGGCTGCGGCAGACTTTCGAGAGGTTCGGAGAAGTCTGGATCGGCCTTACGGACCAGACGACGGAGGGTACCTGGCAATGGGCGGATGGGGCTGCACCGGCCTACACCAATTGGGCGTCAGGGCAGCCGTATCAGTGGGGCTCGGATTACGACTTCGCCTGTATGGGCAGCGGCGGACAATGGTTCAATACCTATACAGGAGATGATTTCCGGGGAATCATCGAACTGACGGACCTCGATCCCGACGGCGACAAGATTCCGAACGCGCTCGATGCCGCGCCGCAAGATCCTCTCAACTCATGGGAACTGCGCGGGGCGGGTGGAGACAGGCTATTTGACACTTCCGACGACACTGTCTATCAACTGACCACGGCTAACGCCTACGACGGCGGTACCGGCGTGGAGCTGTTTGTGGACAACGGTCCGCTTCCCAACGGGCTCTATCGGTTTACCGCCAACTCCGCACTGACGGATGCGGTGGGCAATCGCCTCGACGGCAACGACGACGGCACGGGAGGGGATGCCTATCAGCAGTTCTTCGAAGTGGCCCTGCCGGCCGGGCCAACCCTCGAATCCGGCAACAACGACACCATGTTTACCGCAACCGTACTGCCCATGAACTACGAGTCGGCCGGCGCGCCCGAAGTTCAGCGGATAACACTCCAGAATGTTCACGCGGGCAACATCTTCACGCTCTCGTTTGACAATATGACGACGGCCGGTATTGCTGTCGGGGCAACGGACAGCGAGACGGCGGCCGATATCGAGGCAAAAATCAATGATCCCGCGGTGCTCGGGGCCGGTGCGGTCGATGTCACTGTCGTATCTCCGAATACCTACGATGTTGTTTTTACTGACTTGGACTATCATTCGCAAATGTCCGCCAGCTTCTCCACTGCCCTACCCGGCGGGAGCGTCCATCAGACTCAGCGACTATTCCTGGAGGATGCGCCTTCGGGAAGTTCCTTTGCAATCGCCATAGACGGAAAGATCACCCAAGCCGTTACCCTGAGCCAGGACCCGACTGCCAACGCAGCTTGTATCGAGGCGGCACTGAATAACGGGGATGTACTCGGGGCAGGCGCGGTCACTGTCCGGGCTGCCGGAAACGCTGCCTACGATGTCGTTTTCAACGACAATGTTTCCCATGCGGGGATGTCCTACGTCAATTTCATCTATCCGAGCTGGAGCGTCGAAACAGTTGACGGGACCCAGCAGATAACTTTGTTCGGCACAACGCCGGGCGTATCCACATTCAGGCTGCAGACCCAGGACGGGAGGACCTCGGGACCTATCCTGGCGGGGAACGGGGATGCCGCCGTTGCGGCGAACATTCAGGCCGCTCTGGATGATATGCTGGGCGCCGGCGTAGCCAATGTCGGTGTGGCGGCTCCGAATGCCTTCAGCATTTCTTTTGTGGATCCGAGCAATTACACCGTCCTCACCATCCAATTCCCCTCTCCCGTATACGGAGGGGTATCCAGTGTGGGCGCAATCCAGCAAATCAAACTGACCGGTGTGGTTCCCGGACACACAAGGTTTTACCTGAATCTGGGTGGAGCCGGCACCGAGTTTACCGTGGGGGCGGACGATGCCGCCACCGCCGCGAACATTGAGGCGGCGCTAAATGACGAGGCCATGCTGGGCGCAGGCACGGTCAGCGTAACCGTGGCGGCGGGAAACACCTTCGACGTGCTTTTCAATGGAACGGGCACATACGGCCAGATGTATATCTACGTTTCGAATAACCCCTACGCATACGTCCTCAATCAAAGCGGGGACAAGCAGATAACGTTGTCCGGCGCCTGCCCGGGCAGCGTATGGATCCTGAGGGCCGACGGCATGACCTATGGCTCCTCCCTTGTCATAAAGGAATCGGACGCCGACACGGTTGCAAGCATCCAGGCGGCCCTGGATAACATGCTGGGCGCGGGCATGGCCGCTGTGAGCGAGGTTCCCGACACTGACTACACATACAAGGTTCACTTCAACGACACCGGGGTCGCTCACAGCATTGAGGTCTGGTTGAGATCGCCCGTCGGCTACGTGGGCTTCAACGATGGGGTGCGGCAGGTCAAACTGGCCAACGCAACCCCGGGGGAAACACGGTTCTCCCTTGGAATCGACGGCATGGGCACGAATTGGATTCAGGTGGGAGAGGATGACGAGGCGACCGCCGCGAACATCCGTGCCGCCCTGACCGGCGAAGAGGGGATGTTCAGCCCCGAGACGGTTAGCGTCAGCGTGGCCGGGCCGAATACTTTCGACATTGCCTTCAGCGACGGCCTGCCGCACCGCGGCATGAGCATCAGCTTCTACCGCAAGCCGGGCGCAAGCGTGACAAGCTCGGTCGGATCGGGCGCGACGCAGCAGTTGAGATTGGCCAACGTAACCGGGGGGAGCACCTTCGCGCTCTCAATCGACGGGAAGAACACCTTTGCCATAGAGGTTGGAGTCGATGATGCGGCAACCGCCGCGAACATCGAGGCAGCCCTCAACGCCGGCAACATCCTGGGAGCGGGCGCGGTTACCGTGACCTCCCCGCAGGCCCTCCGCTACAATATCCAGTTTAACGATACGGTCGGCCATGCCCTGCTGCAGCTCACCACTCCCACATACCCGGCCTCGGCCAACACCGTGGGCGAGGCGCGGCAGATCAAGTTCACGAATACTGTCCCGGGCGCCACCTTTACCCTGGAAATCGACGGGAAAACCACCGCTGCCATCACAGTCGGGGCGGATGACGCCGCCACGGCCGCAAACATCGCGGCGGCCCTCAACGCCGGTGAAATGCTCAACGGCGCGGCTATCGTGAGCGTGCCCGGGGCCGGCATCTTCAATATCACTTTCAGCGATGGTTCGGCCGCACACGGCCAGTTGGGCATCAGGTTCCCGGGACTGCCCACGGGAAAGGTCGTTGCGGGTGGAAGCCGCCAAATCACTTTTGGGAATGTTGTCCCGGGGAGCACCGTCTTCAATCTTCGGATCGACAACATATTTACCGCTGACATTACAGTGGGTGCGGACGATCAGGCAACGGCCGCAAGCATTCAGGCCGCTCTGAACGATGCCAACGTGCTGGGCGGCGGCGCCGCCACCGTGGAGGTGAGTTCCGCGGGCAGCTTCCGGGTTACCTTCAATGACGGAAAGAAACACACGGGGATCAATGTCGCCTTCCCCAACGCCGTAGCCGCCACGCTGACCAATCAGTCGGCTGCCGGAGGAAGCCAGTGCCTGAGCCTCTATAACGTAGACAACGGATTCGCTCTTGCCTTGCGGCTCGACGGGAAAACGACCGCCCCGATTACCGTAACGGCCGACAGCGAAGCCCTCAGAGCGTCGATTGAAACGGCGCTGGACGCGATCCTGGGCGAAGGCGCGGTTAGCGTCACCCTGGGAGAAGGATATGTGGAGGTCAAGTTCAACGATGCGCTCCCCCACAACCTGATCCAATACGTCTTTGCTCCGGCTCCCACCTGTTCCGTGGGGACCATCGGAGGGACCCGGCAGCTTGTGCTGGGTGAGTTCACCGTAACCGACACTTTCAGCATCAGGATTGACGGAAAAACCACAAGCGCAATAGCGGGCGGGGAAAATGACGCCCAGACCGCCTCAAATATCCAGACAGCCCTGAATGCCGCTCTGGGCGCGGGGACAGTCAGCGTCAGTGTTGCGCCGGAAAATGAAGATATCCCTGCCACCGCCTTTGACATAGCATTCAACGATTCCAGCCCGCATTCGGAGATGAATGTCACTGTCTCCCCGGCATCAAATCCGAACAGCACGGTGAGTGCGATCGGAGGCGCTCAGCAGTGGAAACTTTCCGAAGCGCTTCCGGGTACCGTTTACAATTTCTGGACGGATGATCATGAGGGCTCCTTTGCGGTAGGCCAGGATGATCTTTCCACCGCCGCAAACATCGAGAATGCCTTATATGACAGTGGTCTTGGCAATTTCTATGTGAGCGTGGTCGATGCAAGTACGTTCGAGATCTATTTCTATGATGCCGGTAATCATGGACTGCTGTATGCCTACAGCGATGCCGCGGGGTATATGGAGTCCATCGGCTGCATCCAGCAGGTCAGGTTGGCGGATGGATCCGCCGCGGGCTCCACTTTTCGGTTGCAGATCGACGGGAACACAACGGAGGATATTTCCGTAGCGGCCGACAACGCCGTCACCGCGGCGAACATGGAGGCGGCCCTGAACAGCCAGACCATGCTGGGTCCCAGCGCGGTGAAAGTAACGGCGGGCGCGGACGGCTCCTATAATGTCATCTTCGACGGAATCGGCACGCACTCCGCATTGCAGGTAATCGCCGATGACGGGGGCGGGACAGTAACCACTGTCGGCGGCGTGCAGCAGGTCGAGCTTCCCGTTCAGCCCGCGGGCTCCGGTTATACGATATGGCTGGACCAGAACTGGTGCAGTTTTTCCACGGGCGAGAGCGATGAAGCTACCGCCGCCAGGATGCAGGATGCCCTGAACGGTTCCTCGATGCTGGGAGCGGGGGCGGTTACCGTCACCGTGACCTCCGCCAATACCTTCGATATAGCATTCAACGGCCTTGGGGCTCACACGCCATTATGGTTCGATGCCGCGACCGGGACTTCGGCCACCGCCGAAACGGCGTCGGGAGTGCAGGAAATATACGTCGCGGTACAACCGCTTGCGGTATTTGCATTGAATGTTGACGGGAAGACAACGGGGGCGATTCCCTGCAGCGAGGACCCCGCTGTCACGGCGGCCAACATTGAGGCCGCCCTGAACGACGAAGGAGTCCTGGGGGCCGGTGCCGTGAGTGTCGCCGCAGGCCCCGGCTACAATGAGGCGCTCAGGTTCTACATCATATTCAACGACGCCGGAAAACATGATCTTATCTCATTCACGCATCCGGACGCCGCTGTCAGCACCGTTGGCGGAGTCCAGCGGCTCTATCTCGAGGAAGACGAACCGGGAGCCTTTTTTAGCCTGTGGCTCGACGGCAAGACTTCTTCTCCGATTGAAATCGGCGAAAACGGGACCGCCACCGCCGAACACATCGAAGAAGCCCTGAACGCTGAAAACATGCTCGGGGCGAGCTCGGTCAGCGTAAGTTTTGCCTTGGACAACCGCTATAACGTCGTTTTCAATAACCTGGACCCGCATGGTACCCTCGGGGTAATTCCCAATACCGCCGGCGGGTTTGTCAATCTCACGGGGCAGGTCCAGCAGATCGGGTTCAGCAATGCGCCTCAGGGCAGTTACTTCGCCCTGCACGTCGATAACCTGACAACTTCACGGATTACGATCGGGGAAAATGACACAGCCACGGCCGCCAATATCGCATCGGCCCTGAACGCGCTGCTGGGCGCAGGCTCGGTAAGTGTTGCGAGCCGGACCGATGTTCCCGATACTTTCGTCGTCACTTTCAACGGTTCCGCCCGATCGCAGATGTCCATCGACTATTTCAGCCTGCCGGGACAGCCCTCGGCAAGTTTTGCCGGTACCGGGGCGGTTCAACGCCTCGAACTCGCCAATGTGCTCCCCGGACAGGAATTTACCTTGGCACTGGGTGAAAAAACCACGCCCGTCATCAGCGCGGGGACCGATGACAACGCCACGGCGGCCACGATCCAGGCGGCGCTGAATAATACAGGCGTTTTGGGAGCCGGTGCCGTGAGCGTCGTCGCACTGGGCGCCAATACCTATGAAATAACCTTCCTGGACGGCCAGCCGCACTCGCCGTTTTCGGTTTCCGTCGCGCAACCCGCCGGCATCGTCAATGAACTCAATTGTTACTTTCTGGGCAGCGGCCTGGGGCGGCAGGATCCCGCCGATTCTTATGATGAATGGAGCGATCCCGACTATTGGAAGTTCGAAGCGCTGGCCGGGGACATCGTGTCCATCAGCGTGGACACTCCCGACAGCAGTGTGGACACCTACGTGGAGCTTCACAATTCGGCGGACAACTACATAGCCGCCGATTCCGGTTCGGGGCCGGACGGTGACGCTTTCATCAGCCACTACGTCATTCAGGAAAGCGGCACGTACTACATAAAGGTGGGGAAATACTATTACAGCTCCCCCCCCGGCGACTATGAACTGCACGTGGCGCTGACAAGGGGCATCCAGCAGGAAACCGACGGCAGCTACGGAAACGACAGCCTGTCCGGAGCAAACAGGCTTGAGTTCACCGTTTCAGGCAATCAACGCAGCACCACGGTGGCCGGGACAATCATGGCCGCGGAAGGATCGAACCAGGATAGCGACTACTTCGCCCTCGGCACTTTGAATGCCGGCAACCAGGTCGAGCTAACCCTGCGCCTGCCCGCCGAAAGCAGCCTCAACGGCATGCTGACCGTTGTGGATGCGAACGGCAATGCGGTGACGGATACCGACGGCAATCCACTGGACGGGCACTTCCTGGGAACCATGTCAGCCGATGGGGCCTACTACGCCAGAGTGGACTCGCTTTGGGGCTACAACGGCCACCAATATCTGGTGACCGACTCCAATATGACCTGGACTCAGGCAGAAGCCTATGCCCAGGCCCTGGGCGGCCACCTGGTGACAATCAATGACGCAGCGGAGCAGGAATGGCTCCGTGCAAATATGGGGCAATTCGGCTCCCTCTGGATCGGTTACACGGACCAGGACGAGGAAGGCGCCTGGAAATGGAGCAGCGGCGACGCGTCCCAGTACACGGCTTGGGAAAATGGTGAGCCCGATGCGAGCGGCAGCGCCGATTATGCCTATGCGTACTTTGGTTCGGCAGACGGGTGGAGAGATGCCGCTGGCAATAACTCCATGCGCGCACTGATCGAGTTCAATTCGCCGGGGGCCGATTCGAGCGCCGGGCCCGATGCCCGGTACCTGCTGGACGTGAATATCGGGGACTCGGTACCGCCGCGTGTGACCGGCGTCGATGGGCTTCCCGCCGATGGGTCCGCGACGGACGGCGTCGTGCAGGCGTTCACCGTGAACCTCAACGAAAGCCTTGACCCGGCCGATGCAAATGCCGGCGACCGCATGGTGTGGAGCTACAATGGCCATTACTACGTCCTCACCGGCGACTCGGAGACATGGAGCGCTGCGGAGGCGGAAGCGCAGGCCCTGGGCGGCCACCTGGTGACGGTAAACGATGCCGCCGAGCAGCAGTGGCTGCGGCAGACCTTTGAGAGGTTCGGAAACGCATGGATCGGCTTTACCGACCAGGTCTCGGAAGGGACCTGGCTATGGGCCGACGGTTCCACGGCAGGGTATACGGCCTGGGCATCGGGGGAGCCGTACAGCTCTTCGTACAATAATAGTTACGATTTTGCTTACATGGGGGCCGGTGGACAATGGTACGATAGTACCTCGGGATATTCTCGCCCGGGCATCATTGAACTGGCCGGACCCGACGCGGACGCGGACCTGTTGCCGGACGTGCTGGATCCCGCCCCGAATGACCCTCTCAATTCCTGGGACCTGCGCGAGGCCGGCGCCGACGAGCTGTTCGACACCCCGGATGATGTTATCTACCGTTTAACCCTTACCGCCCCGTACACCGGCGGGACCAGCGCGGGATTCTTCATAGAAGAAGGACCGCTTCCCGGCGGCCACTACCGCTTTACCGCCAACTCCGCATTGACCGACATCGTAGGCAATGTTCTTGACGGCAACGGCGACGGAGTGGGCGGGGACACCTACCAGCGGGTATTCGACGTCGCTCCGCCTGACGGATATACAGTTGAGTCCGGCAATAACGATACTCCATTTACCGCCACCGAGCTCCCGCTTACCGAGGACCCGGCTGGCAGCGGGCTTCTGATCGGCCGCGGCCTGGGGCGGCAGGATCCTGCCGATTATAATGATAGCTCCTGGAGCGATCCGGACTATTGGAAGATTGAAGCACTGGCCGGGGACATCGTGTCTATCAGCGTGGACACTCCCGACAGCAGTTTTGAAACCTACGTGGAACTTCATAATTCGGTGGACAGCCAGGTGGCTGCCGATGACGATTCCGGGCCTGATCATGACGCTTTCATCAGTCGTTACGTCATTCAGGAAAGCGGCACGTACTATATAAAAGTGGGGAACGGCTATTACGGTTCCTCTTCCGGTGACTATGAGCTTCACGTGGAGCTGGCAAGGGGCATCCAGCAGGAGGCGGATGCAAATTACGGCAACAACGCGGTCTCCGGTGCAAACACCGTATCCTGGACGGCCGAGGGCACACACCAGACCGCCACGATTGCCGGTTCCTTAATGGCCGCGGGAGACTCGAAAGTCGACGGGGATTACTTCAGTCTCGGGAACATCCAACCCGGCCAGACAATCCTGCTCAGCCTGCGGTTGCCCGGGTCCAGCAGTCTCGACCCGGTGCTTGAGGTTCGAGATTCGAATAACAACCTCGTGTCGATTTCCGCGAATCCATCGGATGCGGTCGCCCGCGTGGATGTGTCCAGCGCGGGCTCCTACTATGCCGTGGTTCGGGCAACGAGCGGATCGGGATCTCGCGGCCAGTATCTCCTGGATGCCGCCATCTGGTCCACGGGAGAATTGGAGTACGCCGACCTGGGCCTGACCGGCGTGGTCAACCCCGGCACGGCTTCCAGCGGAGAAACGGCGCATCTTTCCTGGACGGTTCAGAACTTCGGCTCGGGGAGCACCACGGTTTCAAAATGGTACGACAGGGTGGTGCTCTCGACCAATGACCGGTACGGAGACAGCGACGATATTTTCGTAACTTCTCTGCAGCACGAGGGAGTCCTTGCGCCGGGAGGGGCCTACACCGCCGAAACGGACGTGCAGCTTCCGCTGGGAATTTCCGGAGATTTCTGGGTCCTTGTGAAAAGCGACCAGAACAATTCCGTATTCGAATACCTGTTCGAAGAGAACAATGTGGGCCGGTCCGCATCGCAAATCTCGGTCGGTTTAACCCCTTCAGCCGATCTGGAAGCGGGCGGCGTCTCGATCCCGGCCTTAGTCATTGCAGAGGACCCCATCACCGTCAGCTGGACGGTGGAGAATCCGGGACCGGGAATCACCGGCCTCGGGACTCCGGGCAGTGTGGTGGACAGCTGGACGGATCGCATCGTCTTGTCTCCAAATGGACTGTTCGGAGATGCCGATGATCTGATTCTGGCCAACGTGCCTCACGTCGGGGCGCTCGGGCCGGGGGAGTCCTACGACGGTACTTTTACCGGAACCATCGCCGGCCTGTCGGGCACATATCATGTATTCGTCTACACCGATGCGGGCGATAAGGTATACGAGCAGAGCAATGCCCACTCCAACCTGGCTCAAAGCGCAGGGACCCTCGCCGTCGCTCCTCGGGCTTTCAGCGACCTCGATATTGCCGAAGTCACCGCTCCGTACACCGTGCCGCTTGGCCAGGAGGTGCTGGTGCAGTGGACCGGCGTCAACACGGAAGAGGCCTACGGCGCCACGCCGACCTCATGGTGGGACCGGGTCATTCTCAGCCAGGATGAAACCTACGGCAATTCAGACGACCGCCGATTGGGGGATTTCCAGCACGAGGGTGCTGTCAATCCGGGGGAAAACTATAGCGGAAGCGGCTACATCTCCATTCCGACGGACGTCAGCGGGCCCTGCTGGCTGTTCGTCAAGTCGGATATTTACAACCAAGTCTATGAATTCACTCTTGAGAACAATAACGTCTCCTCGCCAAAGGCGATCATGGTACCGGGCCCCGACCTGGAGGTGGATTCGGTAACCACCCCCTCCGAGGCTCAGTTTGGTCAGACGATCGATGTCTCCTTTACCGTTCGAAACACCGGCGAGATTGCCGCCAATACCAATTGGACGGACTTCATCTGGCTTTCCGCGGATTCCGTGCTGGACGACAACGATGTATTGCTCAAAACGGTGCCGGTCGGGATCTCGTCGCCTCTTGCCGCCGGGTCCTGCTATACGGTGACAGTCCCCACGCTTATTCCGCTCGATGCCGATCTGTCTGACGGGAACCACCACATTCTGGTTCAGGCTGATGGCTGGCGCGCGCAGCCGGAGGTGGACGATTCCGACAATCTCGGTGTCGGCGGCCAATTGACTTTGACATATCCGCCGCTTCCCGATCTTGTGGTAAGCGAGATAAGCGCACCCGTTGAAGCCGTCTCGGGACAGGAGATCGTGTTGGCGTGGACCCTGGCCAATCAGGGGGAAGATAAGGCGAGCGGCACATGGACGGACAGAATCTATCTGTCCACTGACGCGCTGGGGGGTGGAAAGCGGTACTTCGGGGACTTCACCTTTACCGGGGAAATCGACGCGGGAGACTCGATCAGCCGCATGCAGACCGTCGGACTCCCCGTCGACCTGCAAGGAAGATTCTGGGTTACTGTCGAGACGGACTTCCGCAACCAGATTGTCGAGCGCGCCAATGAGTCCAATAACATCACAGTGGACGACACGCCCATTGACGTGCAGCTCGCACCAATGCCAAACCTGCAGGTGAGCGCAGTCACGCCGCCTTCCGGCGCGTTCTCCAGCCAGCAGACCGTTGTCGAGTGGACGGTAACCAACACGGGCACGGGTGCGACCAGCACGCCTGTATGGTACGATGCGGTGTACCTCTCGGTCGATCAAATCGAAGATGATACGGATATTTTGCTGGGATCCCTCGCCAACGCGAGTTACCTCGGGGCCGGCGAGAGTTATGCGAACAGCATGACAGTTACTTTGCCCAAAGGAATCGACAGCAGTTATTATTTCCTGGTCAAAACGGATTGTTTCAACGATGTCTATGAGGCCGGAGCCGAAAACGACAACCTCAATTCCGGCGGTCCCGTCAGAATTCAGCTTACCCCACCGCCCGATTTGCAGGTGAGCTCGGTCCAGGCCCCCTCCCAGGCATTTTCGGGGCAGCCCGTCACCGTCGACTGGCAGGTGACCAATGCAGGCGAGGGACGTACCATTGAGGATGGGTGGTGCGATACCCTGTACCTGTCGGCCGATCAGACTCTCGATAGTTCCGACGCCGTGATGACGATAGTCAATCACGACGGTGCCGTGAACCCCGGCGACAGCTATAGCGGCACGAGCACTTTCAGCCTGCCGGCGGGAGTGAGCGGAGATTTCTATTTCTTCGTCAGAACCGATTTTTACAACAACGTATACGAACACAACACGGAGGGCAATAATACGGGGCTGGACGCCACGGCCGTCCACGTAACCCTTACGCCTCCGCCCGATCTGGAAGTGGAGCAGTTGACCGTGCCGGATAACGCCGTCGCCGGCCACCCGCTTACGATTTCATACCGGGTGACGAACTTCGGGGCGACGGAAACCCCCGAGAATACCTGGGTCGACTCCTTCTACCTCTCCGCGGATGACCAGCTCGATCGGGATGACCTGTACCTTGGCGACCAGAGGCACTGGGGGATTCTCGATCCCGGGGACTCCTATGAGAGTGCGGCCACTTTTACCCTCTCCAACGAACTCGTGGGAAGCTACTATGCCTTCGTCGTCACGGACGGGGGGGATGCTGTATTCGAGCTGGATAACGACAATAATACGGCGGCCCCCTCCGGGCCTGTCACGATCGAATACCGACCCGCGGACCTGGTGATCGACTCCATGACTGCGCCGGGCAGCGCCAAGGCGGGCGATCAGATCCGGGTCACCTGGACGGTCCGAAACCAGGGTACCGGCGATACCGATGTATCGGAATGGAGAGACGGGGTATTTGTCTCCGAGGATGGCGCGCTGGATCTCAACACAGATCTTCGCATCGCGTGCATCGGGCATACCGGCGTGCTCAAGCCCGGTGAATCCTACACCCGGAGTGAACTGATCGAGCTTCCCATGACTCTGGAAGGCCAGTACCAGATTATCGTCATCACAGACGGGAAAAAGGCGGTCTACGAAGGATCGCTCGAAGACAACAACGTTTCAGCGGCGTCACCTATCGACATAACGCGCGAGACGCCGGACCTTCAGGCAAAGAATGTCAATACGTCCGAATCCGCAACGGCGGGCGACTCGATCCAGGTAAGCTGGCAGGTGCAGAACCTGGGCAGCAGATATACGAATGCGAACTACTGGTATGATTCCGTTTACCTCTCCAGGGACCAGGTCATCAGTCAGGAAGACGTCTTACTGGGCTCCGTGCATCATACAAACCGCCTGCAGGCGGGCGAGACGTACGATGTGACCTCGAACTTTGCCCTTCCCGCCGATCTGGTCGGTACGGACTACTATGTCCTGGTGCGAACCGATTCATCCAACCTCGTCCTGGAAGACCCGTTCGAGCAAAACAACGACGGACGTTCGGAGATTATTCAGGTAACCGGGTCGGAAGCCCTTACTCACGACCTCCGCCTGGTCGGCGTGGATGCGCCCGCGGATGCCTTGAGCGGCCAGCCCTTCAGCCTCACATGGACAGTGCAAAACGACGGAGATTCCACCGGCGACCGAAAATGGTATGACACAATTTATCTTTCCCGCGACCAGGTTTTCGACCCCCTCACCGATCAGTATTTGGGCTATCAGTATCACACCGGCGGCCTTGCCAAAGGAGAATCTTACACGGCAACCTCTGAATTCAACGTACCCGCCGGACTCAGCGGGCCATTCTATGTATTCGTCTCAACCGACTGGGGCAACTATATCTCTGAGGAGACAAACAAATTAAACAACAGCGGTTTCGACCCCGGTTCCGTGAAAGTCGCCCTTGCTCCGCCAGCCGACCTGGTGGTGGGCGAAATCGATATTCCCGCCAACGCCGTACCGGGTCAAAACGCCCTCATCGGCTACAGCATTTTGAACCAGGGCGAGGAAACGGCCGTAGGCAGCTGGTATGATTCGATCTATATCTCCGCCGACGATACGTGGGATTTGGGCGACGCTCTTTTCGGCCGGGTCTTGCACTCCGGCGATGTCCTGGCGGGCTCGAGCTACAGCGGGTCCCTTGAAGCTCCGCTTCCGGGCGTTACCCCCGGACAGTACCATGTCATCATTCGCAGCGACATCCTCAACCATGTCCGTGAGAGCAACGAACACAACAACATAGGGGCCACGCTGGACAAGGTGGTGATCGATGCCCGGGAACTCCAGCTGGGGGTGGCGGCCACGGGCACGCTCGCTCAAGGGCAGGCCGCCTACTACCGCATTACCGCGAGCGCCGGCGAGACCCTGCGGCTGAAACTGGACAGCGCTTCCGAAACGGCCTCCACCGAACTCTACGTCCGTTACGGCGAAATGCCCACCAGGGGCCAGTTCGACTTTGCCGGTTCGGTGCCTTTTACATCCGACCAGGAAGTCATAATGCCCGTGGAACAGGATGGGACTTACTATGTACTTGTTTACGGAGCTGAGGCCAGTGCCGCCGCCAACTACTCACTGACCGCCGAGACGGTCCCCTTCTCCCTGCGTTCGGTTGAAGCCGGGGTGATAGGCAATGAAGGCCAGGCTGCCCTCGAAATTTATGGAGCGCGATTTACTTCCGACACCCTGTTCAAACTGGTGAGTTCCACCGGTGAGGAGATCGGTGCGGAGAAGGTTGTGCTCAATGATTCCACTTTGGCCTATGTCACTTTCAATCTCGCCGACCGGCCTGTCGGAGTGTATGACCTGGTGGCGACCCAAGCCGGCGCCATCGACGCTCTTCTGCCCGATTCGGTAACGGTTCAGGAGGCTGTGGGACGGAAGATCCTCATCAGCCTGAACGGTCCTTCCTCGGTTCGCCAGAATCGGAACTATATCTTCGACATGACCTACAGCAACATCGGGGACACGGACACAATGGCCCCGCTGCTCCTGGTCCAGAGCACCACCTCCACCCCGGCGGGACTGACCCTCGGCACAATTGGATCCAGCGAAACGGTCCAGGTTCTCGGCGTCAGCTTAGATGGCCCCGCGGAGACGTTGCGACCGGGCGACTCCAGTACCGTGCCGGTATTTTTCAGCAGCACGACCAATCCTGTCAATTTCAACGTACGGACCCTCGCCGCCGATAACCGGGACCCGATCGAATTCGACCTGGTCAAGGAATCGATCCGGATTCCGGGACTTTCGGATGCGGAATGGGAATCCTTCTGGACTCAGATCAAACCGCGGCTTGGCGCCACCTGGGGCGATTATGTCCAGATCATCAATGCTATGAGCCGGGAGTATTCCAGCCCCGGCAAACCGATCTATGACGTAAAGGCGCTGTTTACCAAGGCTTATGAGGACAATCGGGACTTCCTGCCCACCTCGACCATCTCCGGGCAACTGCTGGATTCCCAAACAGGAGCGCCGATCGCGAGTCTGGAAATCGGGGCGTATCTGACCCGGCAGGATGGAACGTTCATTGCGGGGGACATCGTCACTACGGATGACCAGGGCAGGTTCACCCTTACGGGCCTGCTGCCCGGCACCTACATGCTGAGTCTTGGGGAAAACGGATTTGACATGGACCGGGACGGTTATACGGATGTTTCGCCCCCAAGCTACGATGTAGACCATTCAGCGGATATCGGCGATTTGTTGTTGTATTCGGCGACCTCCAGCCAGGCTGTCTCCACCAATGATTCCGAACCCGTTGTGGCAGTGGATTCGGAAGGGACGCTGAACATGATCTGGAATCATGACGGCACTGTGTGGCATGCCTATTTAGATGGTGCTCAGTGGGCGGGCGCGGTGCAGATATCCGATGCGGCGGGCTCCAACCTGTCCCTGGTTGCGGGTGACAACATCCTCGACGGCACGGACGCGGGCCTTTTAGCCGTATGGGAGCAGGGGACGGGCAACGCCGCGGAGATATACTTCGCGGTCGGACGCGCCACGGCCGAAGGCGGCTATGAATGGTCCGCTCCGGTTCAGCTTACCAACGACAACGTGCGCGACTCGAATCCCGAGGTAGTGGTCGCTGACAGCGGACAGATCCTGATAACCTATCTGAAGGCCAATGATGAGATCCAGGATGACACCGATGTTTACTACAATCTGCTCGCAATCGATTCGAGCAATTTGACCTGGCCCGAAAGCTCCCTGAGCAAACTGGCTGTCGGCAAAGCAGAGGCTCTTGGCCTGGATGGCTCAATATCCGCAAGTTACTCGTACTCGCACGAAATCAAACTCGGAGGCTTCCTTGGCTTGCCGAAAATCGACGCAGAACTCGGGTTTGAAGGTAGTCTTGAATTGTCGGGCTGCTCTCTTAGCGCCTCGGCCCAGGGAAACGTTTCCGTCGATCTCGGCAAATGGGAAATCGAGGGGCATGGGGCCATAGGGGCCGAATGGGAAGTCAATAAAAAGACCTGCGCCTGGGAATTCGAGAAGGCTACGGCGGATTTGGGAGCTTCTGGGACATTCGATTGGGATGGAGGGTTGACAGCAGTGCTCAACGCGGTCGGCCCCTTCGTAGGAATACCGGGACTGGGCACTGTTGCGGAAGGCGTGATCACCGTCATTGAAGCAATCAGTCCGCTTGAAATCGACAATGGAATCAGCTTCGGGTTGGGGCTTGACTTTGAGGGACTGCAATGGACGTCACAGGCGCCATTTCCTGACTTCTTCATGCCTGAAGTCATTGGCAAGACGAGTCTCTCGGGGGAAATCAAGCCATATCTGAAGGGATCCGTGGGAAATCTGAAGGCGGAAATCGTAGGCACCCTCGCAGTCAGTGCCGACATTCTTCCGGCATTCGGCAATCTGGAAGTCTCCGGTGAATTGAAAATCGTAGCACAATTGGGCTGGTTTAGCCGTACGTGGGTCATATTGGAAGGTTCCACGGCTGCAGCAAAGGCCGTGCTCTCGGATGTCTCGCTCACCGGCAAAGACGAGTTGCCCGGCGAGATGATCTTCTCCTACAATCCCGAGGGGGCGATAGGGACCGGAAACGTTTACGGCACCGGGGCGATGCTGTCCAATGTGGCCGAAGATGTCTTGAACGATGGAGCGGCATCTCCCGTCAGGGACGCGGACGGCAACGTCTTCTCCGCATGGCTCAAAGATGCCGACCCATACGGCGACCAGATGGGCAACTATGTAGAAGTTGCCGATTTCGACGGCACCGGTTGGTCCGTCCCCGTCACGGTGCCCGGCAGCCTCGGCCTCAATCGCGACGTCCAGGCCACTGTGGATTCACAGGGACGCCGTCTGCTTGTCTGGTCGATGGCCGACTCCAGTTCCCTTGACTCAAGTACCACGTGGGACGAACTGCAGGCCGCCCGGAGTAACACGGATGTCGTCTATTCCGTTTTCAGCAATGGCGTCTGGTCCACTCCCCAATCGGTTGCGGCGACGCCGGGCCTGGATGGCAGCGTGGCACTGGGGACCGCCCCTGACGGTCAGGTTGTTTTGACCTGGCTTCAGAAGAGCGAGGATGGGCTCTATCACCTGGTATCCTCCAAGTGGGACGGAAATGCCTGGGCGCCGGTCAGGGAAATTGCGGCCGCCGACGCGATCGGCAGCCCCCAGATCAGTCTGGCTGGAGGAAAGACCACAGTCTTCTGGACGCAGGACACCAACTCCGACCCCGATGTGACGGAAAAAGGCCTGTTCTGCAGCACTTTCGATAACGGATGGTCGGCCCCTGTAGAGTTTAATCCTCTCGACACCGCGTTGCTCGTCACCGGGCAGAAAGACGGAACGGCAAAAGGCTTCAGCCTCGACGGCCCGGAAAGCGAGCAACTCCTTGCCAGGGGGATTTTCTCCCTTCCGCTTGTTCCGGAGGATTGTTGCGATCAGGAATGCGAACCGGGAGATCCGGCGTGCGATGGCGGCGGCGATAACCACAATGACGATGACGATGTCAACGATGATACGCAGGATCCCACCGGTACACCCAGCGATCCCGGTGAGCCTGGCCGGGAAGGGCAGCCCGACGGTGACGACATTTCCCCGCAGGTGGTTATCCCGAGGGATCCCAACGACATCGTAGGTCCTTCCGGATTCGGCGATGAGAATTGGATCACGGGAAAGCAGCCTCTGGCCTACAAGATCAATTTTGAAAACGCAGCCGATGCCTCTGCGCCCGCGCAGCAGGTCGTGATTACGCAGCAACTTGATCCCGATCTCGACTTCAACTCTTTCCGCGTAGACGATTTCGGCTGGGGAGGCCTGATTTTCGAACTGCCCGCGGACAAGCCTTTCTATCAGGCAACTCTCGACCTGACCTCCACCCTTGGGTTCTATGTGGATGTCGCCGCCGCTATAGACGTGACGACCGGTTTGGCGACATGGACCCTCACCACCGTCGACCCGTCGACCGGCGAGCTGCCTGAAAACGCCCTGACGGGATTTCTGCCCGTAAACGACGACACCGGCCGAGGTGAAGGGTTCGTCTCCTACACGATCAAACCGAAGCGCGATGCCGAAACGGGTGATGTCATCGATGCCAAGGCGCAGATCATTTTCGATACCGAAGAGCCCATCGATACGCCGCCTATTTTCAACACCCTGGACACAGTCGCGCCTACCAGCGCTGTCGCCGCTCTGCCCGCGACCGCCGAGAGCACCGAGTTCCTGGTATCGTGGGCCGGCAGCGACGATGCGACCGGATCGGCCATCGCCGGCTACTCCATTTATGTGTCGGTGAACGGCGGAGATTATTCCCCCTGGCTTACCGCCACCACCCGCGAGGATGCTATTTTCACGGGCAGCATCGGCAGCACTTATGCTTTCTACAGCGTTGCCAGGGACAATGCAGGCAATGAGGAGGCCGCACCGGAAACACCGGATTCCTTTATCTCTTTCAGGACAGACCATGCCCCGGTGAACACGGTCCCCGGCCCCCAGTCCATGGACGAGGACAGTGTCCTGGTCTTCTCGGATGAAAACTCCAATACCATCAGCATCAGCGACCCTCAGGCCGGAGACAGTCCGCTGCAGGTGATCTTGTCGGTAACCGACGGAACGCTGACGCTTGGCAAGACTGACGGAATTTCCTTCAAAGAAGGCGACGGCACCTCAGATGCTTCCATGACCATCGTCGGGCTCCTGCCCGACATCAATGAAGCTCTGCGGGGCTTGAGCTTCACGTCTTCTCCCAACTGGCACGGCGCCGTCACTTTCACAATTTCGTCCATCCTGGAGGAGAATGCCGGTTCCGAAGATCCCCAGGGCGATACCGACACCGTGACGATCACTGTTGCCCCGGTTGCGGACGCACCGGCGGCGGCAAACGACTCTTATGCCGTTGACGAAGACGTGATCCTGACTGCAGCAGTTCCGGGTGTCATGGCAAACGATGCCGATGTCGACGGTGACACCCTGACCGCCGCCCTGGTCGGCGGCCCGGCGCATGGCATGCTCGTATTCAATTCGGACGGGTCTTTCTCCTATGATCCCGATGACAACTACTTCGGGCCGGACGGCTTCACCTACAGGCTCTCGGATGGGATCTTTGACAGCAACGTTGCCAAGGTGGACCTGACGGTCAATCCGGTAAACGATGCCCCGGAGGCGGTCGACGACGGGTACACAACCGATAAGGGCACACCGATTGCCGTTGCGGCTTCCGACGGCGTCCTGGCTAATGACAGCGATGTTGACAGGGATGCCCTGACGGCTACCCTGGTCGAAGGTCCGCAGCATGGCATCCTGGCATTGAATGCGGACGGCTCCTTTACCTACACGCCTTCCGCAAGCGTTATCGGGAAGGACAGCTTCACTTACCAGGCGTGGGATGCAAACGGCGGGAAGAGCGATACGGCAACCGTCACCATCACGATCAACACTCCTCCGGTTGCCGGCAACAACACCTACTCCATTGCCGAGGATAATGTCTTAAACATCGCTCCCGCAGGTGTTCTCGCAGATGACGCCGATTCGGAACACGACGCGCTCACCGCGGAGTTGGTGGATGGTCCCGGCCACGGTCAACTCATTTTCAATGAGGATGGCTCTTTTGTCTACACTCCGACTGAGAACTATAACGGAACGGACAGCTTCACCTACAGGGCCTCGGATGGTCGTTTGCACAGCAACCTGGCGACCGTCGCCATCACTGTTACCCCGGTAAACGATCCTCCCGCCTCGGGAAACGATACCTATACCGCCAAGGAGGATACCAAGCTGACGGTGAGCGCCGCCACGGGTGTTTTGAAAAATGACAGTGACCCTGAAAAGAGCAAGCTCAGCGCGGTCCTGGTCGATGGTCCACTGCATGGCGCCCTCGCCTTCAAATCGGATGGCTCTTTTGCCTACACTCCGGGAGCGAATTTTGACGGAACGGACTCCTTCACCTATAAGGCCTCGGATGGGGCCGCCGAAGGCGAGGTGACAACCGTCACCATCAACATAACCGCGGCAAACGATGCGCCGGTTGCGGGAAATGACGGCTACACCACTGACGAGGATTCAGAACTGATTGTGAACGCAGTTGCAGGAGTCCTGGCAAACGACAGCGATGTCGACGGAGACACGCTCACCGCAACTGTTGTGAGCCGTCCCAAGAACGGAACGCTGTCCTTGAATGCCGACGGCTCCTTTACCTACACTCCGGACTCGAACTACAACGGGGCGGACAGTTTCACCTACAAGGTATCGGATGGTTCAATCAGCAAAACGGCAACCGCTGTTTTCAATATCACCCCGGTAAACGATCCTCCCGCCTCGGCAAATGATACCTACACCACCAAGGAAGATACCAAGCTGGTAGTGAGCGCCTCCAAGGGGGTTCTAAAAAATGACAGTGACCCCGAGAAGAGCGAGCTCAGTGCGACCCTGGTCGATGGTCCGCTGCATGGAACCCTTGCCTTCAAATCGGATGGCTCCTTTACCTACACTCCGGAAGCGAATTTTAACGGAACGGACTCCTTCACCTATACGGCCTCGGATGGGTCTATCGTGGGCGAGGCGGCAACCGTCACCCTCAACGTCACCGCGGTAAACGATGCACCGGTTGCGGGAAATGACAGCTACACCACTGCCGAGGATTCAGAACTGATTGTGGACGCAGTTGCAGGAGTCCTGGCAAACGACAGCGATGTCGACGGAAGCGCGCTCATCGCAACCGTGGTGAGCCGTCCCAAGAATGGAACATTGTCTTTGAATGCTGACGGCTCCTTCCGCTATACCCCGAAATCAAACTACTGCGGGGCAGACAGTTTCACGTACAAGGTATCGGATGGTTCAAGCAGCAAGACGGCAACCGTTGTTTTGAATGTCGCTCCTGTAAACGATGCTCCAGTCTCGGCAAATGATGCCTATGCCACCAAGGAAGACACCCGGCTGGTGGTGAGCGCTTCCAAGGGGGTTCTGAAAAATGACGTTGACGTCGAGAAGACCAGGCTCACGGCGATCCTGGTCGAGGGACCCGAGCACGGCGTTTTGGCCCTCCATGCGGACGGATCCTTTACCTTTACTCCCGAGGCAAACTACAACGGGACGGATAGTTTTACTTACATGGCATCGGATGGAGCTGCGACAGGCAACACGGCGACCGTTACCCTCAACGTCACCGCGGTAAACGATGCGCCGGCTGCGGCAAATGACGTCTATGACGACCTGGCCGGGAATACTGTCTATACGAAAACGGCGCCGGGTGTTCTGGCCAATGACGGCGACATCGAAAGCGCTACGCTTACCGCAACCGTTGTCTCGGGCCCCAAGAGAGGAAAACTGACCCTTAGCAAGGACGGTTCCTTCAGCTACACTCCGGGAGCAACTTTCAGCGGCTCGGACAGCTTCACCTACAAGGTGTCGGATGGAAAGCTGAGCAGCAATGTGGCAACCGTCACCCTCAACGCCGCCGTGGCCGGAGCCTCACTGGGGGGAAACGGCGCCGCCGCCGTCCTTCCGGACCCGGCATACCGCTCAAGCGACATCGGCTCGCTTACGCTGAGTGATGCCGCCTCGGGCGCGACGGTCTATGGCAATCTTCGGGAGGATACGGGGAATGGCCTGATGTACAGCGGTGCTGAAGACTTCATGGTATACGATGAGCTGGCGGGACTCCTTTCGCCGCGCCGGGGAAGCGACGCTCCGGTATTTCCCGGCGGCGCGAGCGTTAATCTCAATCTCCTCGACTCCGAGACCCTCGCATTCTTAAGCCTCAAGGGAAGCTCAGAGAGCGATTCTCTCGTTTTTGACGAAGTGAGCGGGCAATTGGTTATTTCCAGGAACAACGTCAAATCGAGTTCTTGAAAAAGACTGCAATTTCCTACATAATCAATTCCGCCGCTATAAGTGGCCTCTAAAGCCGTTACAAAACGGGCGGAGGATCAGACGGATCTGTCCGCCCTGCATGGAGCAGGGGTTTTGAACGGCGGACGCAGTGAGCGTAACCTTAAATACCGCTGCGGAAAGTGCAAAGTCTTCAGATCAACGCTTTGAATCTACTCCAGAGAAACAACTGATTCGCAACTCGTAATAGATCCTTTTTCCTCAATCCAAGTGCAAATGTTCAGTTGCAAACATCCAACCCAAGAAGGAGGGTTTACTGCATGGCCAATGAAAAAGGCAGGGCAGAGACAACCGCCGGCGCTTCCAAGGTAAAATGGGATGATTCCAATATGAAAACGTCCTATGCCAATATTTGCCACGTTTCGAGCACTCGCGAGGAAGTCACGCTCCTGTTCGGAACCAATCAGACTTTGCTGACGGGACAAGGCGACGTTACTGTTCAACTTAGCAATAGGCTTATTTTGAGCCCGTTTGCAGCAAAGCGCCTGATAACTCTTCTCGGTAACATAATGGGAGAATACGAGAGGCGTTTCGGGTCCCTGAACGTTGATGTAGCCCCTGTGCCGCCAACTCCGGCCGAGGGCGAAGCGCATTAGGCCGCCCGTACTGAAGAGCGTTCAAGATGATGCCAGGCTTTCAAACCGTGGGGAGCCTGCTCCCCACACCCCACGCGCAGCTGCGCTGCTCATTTTGGCGCTTGCGGCGGGCCTGACGCGCTTGCGCGTAAGGCTGCGGCAGAAATCCCGAGGGGGCGCGGGGGAAATCATTTCCCCCGCTCTTTTCCATTTTCCTGAGCGAACCTTTTCATGCCAGAAACAATTCAAGCGAAAGAGAATTTGTCGGAGGGGGCCGTGACGGCCCTTTCCGAACAGCAGCTATGGCATCGTCTTGTTGAAGCCGAAAGCGACGGGGAGTTTTGCCAAAGCTGGCTGGGCCTGCAATGTCAAATGATAGGGGGCGTGGACAGCGGGTTGGTGGTAGCGGGTAATCCGGGAGAAGATGCCTTCGGTCCTGTCGCGTTCTGGCCTGCAAACCTCCGCAACGCAAGCCATCTGAGCGCCATCACCGAACGTGTGCTCAATTTACACAAAGCAATGGTGATTCGAAGCGACGCAGCGACCGAGAAGTGCCCGGGGGAAGAACCCAGGCTGCACATAGGCTATCCCGTCAAGATCAGAGGACAAGTCCACGGGGCCGCATCGCTGGAACTGAGGTTCCGCTCGCAGGACCAGCTCCAGGCTGCCATGCGCCAGTTGCAATGGGGGATTGCCTGGCTCGAAAACCGGATCATGCGAAAACAGGCCGAACCGGAAGCTCAAATCAGGGACCGGCTCGCAACCGCGTTGGATCTGGCCGCCACTGCGCTGCAGGAAGAGAAGTTCCCGGATGCGGCCGTAACCGTCGTTACGGTGCTGGCTACCCGATTTGAGTGCAATCGAGTCAGCATTGGCTTCTTGGAAAACAGGCAGGCCAAAGTCCATGCCCTTTCACACGCAGCCCAGTTCAATAAAAAGATGAACCTTGTCCGCTGCATCGGCGCCGCGATGGACGAAAGCATGGACCAGCAGAGGACCATAACGTACCCCGGGATTTCCCGGGAGGGAACGCCCATCCTGCGTGCTCATACCGAACTCGCTTTGCAGAACGGTGGGGATGCAATATGCACCATTCCTTTTGTCGGGAAAGATGGTAAGGCATGCGGCGCTATGCTGATGGAGCGTTCACCGGACGTTGGCTTCAGCCCCGCTGCAGTGATCCTTTTCGAGGCGGTAGCTGCCCTGACAGGGCCCATACTGGAAGAGAAAAGAAAAGCCGACCAGTCTATCCGGGCAAAAATCCGGAGCTCCTTTCGAGCAAAAATTGAAGAATTCGCGGGACCGGGTCATATCGTCCAAAAGTTGGTGGCTGTGGCGGCGGTGGCCCTGATTGTATTTTTTTCATTTGCCGTCGGTGATTACCGCATCACATCCGGCTGTATGATTGAAGGTGCCATCAAGCGGTCGATAGTTGCGCCGTTTAACGGATATATTTCTGAAGCCCCGGTTCGAGCCGGCGATATCGTCAGAGTGGACCAGCTGATGTGCAGTCTTGACGACCGGGACATGCGAATCGAGCGGTTGAAATGGGCCAGCCAGAAAGAGCAGCATTACCTCGAATCGCTTGAAGCGATGGACAAGGGCGATACCGCAAAATCCAGGATTGCCAGAGAGCAGATGAATCAGGCCGCGGCACAGTTCGAACTGTTGGAGGAGCAACTCTCACGCGCGAAAATTCTTGCTCCCTTCGATGCGGTTGTCGTGACCGGCGACCTCAGCCAGTCCCTGGCCGCCCCCGTGGAACGCGGCCAGGTGCTTTTTGAAATAGCTCCCCTCGACAGCTACCGGGTAAAGCTCGAAGTCGGCGAAACCAGTATAGACGATATAAAGGTGGGCCAGAGCGGTGAGCTCGTATTGACGGCCTTTCCGGAGAAAAGCTTCCCGTTTTGGGTCGAGAAGATAACTCCGGTCTCCAAACCCAGGGAGGGAGCCAATTATTTTATTGTGGAAGCCGGTTTGCAGAATATAACCGAAAACTTGCTGCCCGGGATGGAGGGTTTTGGGAAGATCGATGTGGACCGCCGAAAGCTTGTCTGGATATGGACACACGAACTGATCGACTGGGTTCGCCTTACAAGCTGGTCATGGATGCCATAGATGGCCGAATCGCTTTTCAGTCCTTCCTGGTACCGGGTCGCGAGCTTAAAGCCCCGCCTGCGCGGGCAACTCCGGATAGAGCGGCACTACTACAGGGACGAGCTCTGGTACGTTCTCCAGGACAATGCAACCGGCAACACCTATCGTTTCACCCCTCTCTTTTATGAAGTCCTCGGACGGATGGACGGCAAAAGGACCGTACAGGAGCTCTGGGACATAGTGGCCGAACACCAGGAAGACGATTTTTCCGTTACTCAGGGAGAAATGGTGCGGCTGCTTAGCCAACTGCACTCCTCGGACATTCTCGTGTGCAACCTTCCGCCTGATACGGCGGAGTTATTCAAGCGAAGGCGGAAAGTCGAGCGATCAAAAAAGTGGCTCAACCTGCGCAACCCGATGTCGGTGCGCTTTCGCCTGTTTGACCCCGAGACTTTCCTCGCTCAAACCGCCCGGTATATAAAGCCTTTTTTCAGCTTTTGGGGCGCGCTGGCGTGGGTGGCCGTGGTGGCGGCGGCCGTTGTCACGGCGGGCATCCACTGGTCGGAGCTGACCGAAGACGTTATGGACAAGGTCCTGTCGGCTCAGAATCTGCTGCTAATGTGGGTTGTCTTCCCGGCGGTCAAAGTCTTGCACGAGTTCGGCCACGCCTATGCCGTGAAAGTCTGGGGCGGCGAGGTGCATGAAATGGGCATAATGCTCCTTGTGTTTATGCCCGTGCCCTATGTCGACGCCTCCGCTTCTTCGGCGTTTCGTGAAAAATGGAGGCGGATTTGCGTCAGTGCCGCCGGAATGATGGTCGAGCTGTTTATAGCGTCATTGGCTCTGTTTGTCTGGCTGAATGTGGTGCCGGGCATCACCCGTTCCATTGCTTTCAATGTTATTTTCATAGCCAGCGTTTCGACAATTCTTTTCAACGCCAATCCACTTCTGCGCTATGACGGATACTATATCCTGGCTGACATAATCGAGGTCTCGAACCTGGCCCAACGGAGCCGGCAGTATCTGCAGCACCTTGTGAAACAATACGCGTTCAAGGCGAAAAACCTCACCCCGCCCTATGTGGCGCCGGGTGAGCACGTCTGGCTGATGATCTACTGTGTGACGGCTTTCATTTATCGGCTGTTCCTCTATGCGGGGATAGTGCTGTTTGTAGCCGGTAAATTTTTCTTCATCGGGATACTGCTCGGTATCTGGACCTGTACCAGCATGTTTGTCCTGCCGGTATTCAAAGGGCTGCAATTTGTTTTGTTCAGTCCGGCTATTCGCATCATGCGGGCCAGGGCCGTTTCCATCGCCGGCGGGCTGGCGGCCGCGATCCTTTCCTTGCTATTTCTGATTCCCTTTCCGCTCAGGACCGTGACCGAAGGAGTAATCTGGGCGCCGGAAGAGTCCCTGGTGCGCGCGGGGATGCCCGGTTTTCTCGATCGAGTGACGGCCGTGCCGGATAGCCGGGTGAAAAAAGGAGATCTGCTGATTGAGTGCAGCGATCCATCTCTATCAGCCAATGTCAAGATGTTGGAAGCGAAGCTGAGAGAGGTGGAAGCCATGTTCAGCATTCAGATGTCCATGGACCCCGGGCGCGCCAGAATGGTTTGGGAGGAAATCACCCAGCTAAACGCGGCCCTTGCCCGCGCCAAAGAACAACTGGACGACCTCAAGGTTCGGAGCCCCGGCGACGGCATCCTCGTCGTACCCTCTTATTCCGATCTTCCCGGCCGTTTTATCAAGAAAGGCGAGCTCCTTGCCTATGTAGTGAGTTCGAGGAACCCGACCGTGAGGGTTATAGCGCTGCAAAAGGACGTGGACCTGATCCGGAAGCGGACCGGGTCCGTTCAGGTCCGCCTGGCGGAGAACATCGGGCGGATAATACAGTCCCATAGGATACGGGAGGTGCCCGGCGCTACTCAACGTTTGCCGAGCAACGTTCTCGGGAGCAGGGGGGGCGGTAATGTGGCCGTCGATCCACGAGACGATGAAGGTGTGAAGACATTCGAGAACATTTTCCAATTTGAACTCGAATTCGCGGAACCCGTGCACCCGGTCAATATCGGAGGGCGGGTGTATGTCCGGTTCGATCACGGCGGCGAGCCGCTTGCCTTCCGATGGTACCGGGAGTTGCGCAGGCTGCTTTTGAGGCGCTTCAATGTCTAGTCTCGCCCAAAATGCCAGAAATGCTCGGGGGTTTTACCCCGAGCGCTCTACGGCGGTCGAATCGCGGTTCGACCAAGTTGCCGCCAGCTATATCGGCTATGCCACGAACCTGTTCTGGACTCACCCGTGGAGGTTTCGGGCCATTGTCGAAAGGGTAAACGCCCAGGCGGGCGGGCTGTCGCAGATGAGCGAAAGCGGGATTGCCGAAGAGGTGCTGAAGGCCGGGACGGCACTCCGTTCCGAGGGGTTGACGTTAGAAACCGTTGCCAGAACGTTTGCCCTGACCCGCGAGCTGGGCGAACGGAAAGTGGGAATGCGCCATTTCGATGTCCAACTGATCGGCGGTTGGGTCCTCCTCAATGGGATGGTGGCCGAAATGGAAACGGGCGAGGGGAAAACCCTCACAGCCACACTTGCGGCTATCACGGCAGCCCTTGCCGGCATTCCCGTGCACGTCATTACGGTAAACGATTATCTCGCCGGGCGCGATGCCGCGCTGATGAAACCGCTCTATGAAGCATTCGGGCTGAGCGTGGGGGTGATCTCCCATGAAATGGACCTGGGGCAGCGCAGGCAGGCTTACCGCTGTGACATCACCTACTGCACGAATAAGGAGTTGGTTTTCGACTATCTCAGGGACCGGCTTGTTCTCGGAAAACGGAGCGGCCATATCCAAAGATCTCTCGAAAGGCTCTACAGCTCAAATGCCACCGCTGACCGGCTTCGCCTTCACGGGCTCTTCTTTGCCATAGTGGACGAAGCCGACAGCGTGTTGATCGACGAGGCCAGGACACCACTCATCATTTCCGGCAAGGGAGACAATTCCTTTGAGGCGGAGGTATATTCGAATGCACTCCGGATTGCAAAAAAGCTCGAGATGGGCCGGGATTACGAGGTCGATTTTCACCGGCGAGGACTCGAACTCACAGAGCCGGGAAAGGAGCGCCTTGCGACCCTGGCAAAATCCCTCGGCTCCATCTGGAAGGGGAGAGTTCTCCGCGAGCAACTCTGTAGCCAGGCACTGTCCGCCATGCACCTTTTTATAAAGGACCGGGACTACCTGGTAAGGGAGGGCAAGGTCCAAATAATCGACGAATATACGGGCCGGCTGATGGCGGACCGTTCATGGGAGCAGGGGCTCCATCAGATGATAGAAACAAAGGAGTTTTGCGAGCTCACTACTCAAAACGAAACCTTGACCAAAATCAGCTATCAGCGGTTTTTCAGGCGGTATTTCCACCTTTCCGGGATGACCGGGACCGCGCGTGAAGTTGCAAACGAGATGTGGGCGGTGTACCGCCTTCGAGTGGCTGCCATACCGCCCAACAAGCCTGTCATTCGACGCCGCCTGCCCCCCGTGGTCTTCCGGACCTCTGATGAAAAGTGGAAAGCGGTACTGGACAGGATCGTCCGCCTGCATAGGGAGGGGCGTCCGGTGCTCATCGGATCGCGCTCGGTTGCGGCATCGGAACACCTCAGCAGTCTTCTTTCCGAGGCGGGCTTGCCCCACCGGGTACTCAATGCTCGCCAGGATAGCGAAGAAGCCGAAATTGTGGCGCAGGCCGGCGAGAGGGGACAGATCACGGTCGCAACGAACATGGCCGGACGGGGTACTGATATCAGGCTCGGTCCGGGCGTTGTCGAGATCGGCGGACTGCATGTGATCGGGACCGAACGCCACGAGGCCCGCCGCATAGACAGGCAGCTCTTCGGGCGTTGCGGACGGCAGGGCGACCCGGGCTCCCATGAGAGTTTTGCCTCTCTTGAAGACGACCTCCTGCTGGTGCAGAAAGATTCGATTCCCGGCAGCGCCGCCCGGCATTCGGGAAGGCTGGATAAGGGCATGGGCGGTTTTATCGGCCGTTTTTTTGCGACGCATGCCCAACGGATGGCCGAGCGCAATCATTTTCAGATGCGTCGGGACCTTCTTAAAGTGGATGAATCCATGGAGGATACCATGGGGTTTTCAGGGCTGATCGAGTGAGCCCCCGGTCATGGGGCCGATCGGGAATGCAAGCTTCCGGAACGTTAGTGGCGCTTGGCGAATTCCGATACTTTGAGGTCGATATGTTGAGGTGCTTAATCGCATTGCCGTTGCTCATTGTGCTGTCGATCGCCGTCGGGCCGTTCGATACGTGGGGGGCCGAAATTGTCGAGGCTATCACCAAGCCGAGCGCAGACGTCCTGCTGTCATTCATTCGGGCCGGACGGGTCGCCGAAGTGCTGGTCAAGGAAGGGGACATTGTAGAACAAGGCCAGCTCCTGGTCCGGCTGGATGACGACGCGGAGAGGGTCCAACTCGAACAGTTGAAGGCGCAGGCGGCAAATTCCGAAAAGGTGCAGGCTTCGGCGGCGGACCTGGCACAGAAAAGGGCCGATCATAAGAAACTTCAGTGGGCGAAGTCGGAGAGAGCGGCAACCGATTGGGAGGTGGAGCATGCCGGCCTCAACGTGCAGATCGGGGAGAGCAGCCTGCGGCTGGCCGGGTTCGAACACCGGCAGGACGGCCTCAAATACGAGGAAGCCAAGGTGCAGGTTGAGCGAATGCGGCTCTACAGCCCCGTGGTCGGCAAGGTGGAGCAGGTGGACATCGAGCCTGGAGAATCGGCCCAGGCTCTGAGTCCCGTTATCCGGGTGGTGCAGATTGACCCGCTGTGGGTTGACGCGCCCGTGCCCTCGGACCTTGCCCGAACACTGAAGCCGAACCAGAAAGCCTATGTCCGGTTCCGTTGCCAAGATTGTTCGGAAAAAGGCGAGGAAGCCAAAGTAATCCACGTGTCCGCGGTAGCGGTTGCGGCGACTGAGACTCTGCGGGTGCGGCTGGAACTGCCCAATCCCGCGCAGCGATCCGCGGGCGAGCGCGTCAAAGTCTCTTTCTCGCCCTTCGATGCGCCCTAAAAGACGTAACCCGGATGCTTTCCGGATCGGATGGCGCAGAACTCCTGCTCCGGGATACCCGCGATAACCGAGGGGGATTTTGCATGACCTTGACGAAATCGGCCCGCACCGGAACCGGTCTGGCCATCATTGGCTGCCTGCTATCCGTTGCCGGCTGCCTGATTGAAAAGCGTCCCCAGACGACGATTCGCCTCGAGATGGAGCAACCGAGACCTGCCGTCATGGAAACCCCGATCCCCGGCGCGCTCATACAGGTGGATGATACAACAAAGTCCATCAGCGGCGGAGAGCCGGAGGCGGTCAGGCTTGATCTTCGCGAAGCCGTCTGGTGCGCGGTGGAAAACAATCGCGAAATCCAGGTGGCAAGATACGGTCCCCTCCAGGCATTCGAGGCCCTGAAGAGCTCCCAGGCCGCCTGGGACCCGTCGCTGGTGGGAAGCGGCTCGGTCGGACACACCGACAGACCCACCCAGAGCCTTCTCGATACCGGCGATATGCTCAAAAAGGCCCTCATCGAGGACAAGACATCGGCCTAGGTTGGCATATCGAAACCGCTCACCACCGGTGGGACCCTCAATGTTTTTCAGGCAATCGATTCCCTGAGCAGCAACAGCGACCTGGTCGTGCCGAACCCTCAAGTCTCGTCACGGCTGGTCGGGGAATTTCGACAGCCCCTTCTGCGGAACCTGGACGACAGGCAAAACCGTTCCGCAATGAACATCGCCGGGCTGAATCTCGGTATTGCGCGGGACGATCTCAACAAAGCCGTGATAAGCGTGGTCTCGGAGACCATCAAGGGCTATTGGCAGCTTGCCTATGCACGGGAACTGGTCGAGGTCAACCGCCGCTCCCATGAAATGGCCGAGGAAGTCTGCCGGCGCGAGAGCGTCCGAAAGGACAGAGGCCTCTCGAGACCGATTGATGTGGATCGGGCCAGGAGTGCGATGCAGATACGCCTGAGCCAGCTGAAAAGATCTCAGAGCGACGCCTATAATGTTTCGGAACAGTTGAAACTCCTGCTCAATATCCCTTCGCTGCCCGTGGGGTCCCTGTTCCAGATTGTTCCCACGGAGGCCCCGCAGTCAAGCGGAGCGGCGGTTGACCGGGACGAAGCCCTGGCCGTGGCCATTGCGAACCGAACGGAGATGGAGCATGCGCGCAAAGCGATCGAAGTGGGACGGGTTCGGAAAGACCTGGCGGGGCATCTTCGTTTGCCGAAGTTGGACGCCGTTTCGACGTTGAGCCTTAACGGGCTGGGTTCTCACCTGAATGAAGGGTTCCAGGACGAATACCTTCGAGAGCGTTACAGCTGGGCCGTGGGCCTGGAGCTGGAGTGGCCCATAGGAAATCGCAAGGCCGAGGCCGATTACCGTAAGGAAACATACGGGTTCGAGCAGGCTCTGGCGGATCTCAAGAGGATCACTCAGCAGGTCTTGCTGGAAATCGGCATCGCCATCAGGCAGTTGGAGGTGGAAGAGGAACAGATCAAGACGACAAGACTGGCCAAGGAAGCCGCTCAATATGTGGTAAACGGTGAAAACGTTCGTTTCGAGCTCGGCCAGACCACAAATGACGAGCTTCTTCGTGCGCAAGACATCCTTGCTGTCGCGGAACGTGAATATATTCAATCCGTTATGAACTACAATGTCGGCCTGATGAATCTCGCCCAGGCACAAGGCACCCTATTGAATTCCTTCAAGATTAAAGTCGAAGGTCCGTAATTTCCCGCACCGATACGGCCGCTGTGCGGCTCATTTTGGCGCTACGCCCACACGCGCTTGCGCGTTTGGCCGAACCCGCGGGGGCGCGGGGGAAATCATTTCCCCCGCTCTTTTCCATTAGTTTTATCTTGAACGCAATTCCGTATGAGAGGCGGATCGTTTCCAATGGGATTGACCTGCAGAAGAGTTTCGATTACAAAAATCACGTTGTCTCAAAGTGCACGAGGATCGGAAGCTGTCCGGTTCGATCCGGGACATTCGCGCGATCGCGTCACGCAGATATTCGGGCCGCTTTGTTTACTATTCCACTTGAGTTAGGAAGTCATGGACATATTTCAGAGAAGTATCCACCTGAACGCAAAGAAGATCGACGATGACCGGCTGCAGGTTACGGGCTCCCTTCTGGATCTCGAGCACTCTTTCCATCTGGATCTCACGATTCGGACCTCCACGCACACAATCGAGGCGGCCTCGGCATCGATGAGCAAGGCGCCGCTCAAGCGATGCATAACGGCCCTCGATGCTTTTACTCAACTGAAAGGACTCTCCATCGAGCGCGGAATAATCAAGGAAATGCACTCCAGGTTCGGTGGTCCCAAGGGCTGCATTCACCTGATGGAGCTTCTGAACGACCTGATTCGCTTTTCTTCCATGCTCCTGCTCGGGCAGCTGATGGGTTACCGGCCCCAGTTGAAAGAGCTTTTGACGGAAGAGGAAATCATAGAGGAAGGCAGGAAAAGACTTCGGAATACCTGCATCGTGTTTGCCGACGAAAAGCAGGGGTAGCGACCGCACTTGCTTCTGGAATCCGGAGCGGGGGAATCATTCCTCCGCTTTTTGTTTACGGGCTTCATCCTTGAGCAAAAAACCGGAAGGCAGGGGGAAATACCCTGCCCTCCGATCGCAAAAGCGACGTGTGACGATCAGGCCGGTCCGTAAGGTTGAAAGCACCTGAAGATAGCCTCTAGGGGATGCTCCTTTTCTGAGTAGAACCCGCTGCAGAGGACCATTCCGTCAACACGTTCGAAGAACAGCGTCTTGTGGAGATCGGCCCTGGAATCCGGGGTGGGCCATTCATACTCGATAAAGCCGTATCCCCTGTTTTTGGCCGTTTCGAGCAGCTTGCGAATGAAGCTCTTGCCTCCCGAATCCTTCCGATCGATCAGGTTACTACCGACGAGCTGCTTGGAGAACGGGTGCGCAAGGAGTTCTCCACCCATGCTGAGCGCAAACACATAGCGCCTGCCGTCTACCAATGGACCCCGCGGATCGGAGATCCGGGACAGGATCTCCTCCCTGCCGTCCGAGTTGAACAGGCGAATCGCCTTCTGCACCCAGTGCCGCACTTCCAGTCTTTCATTCGTATCGTCCACCTTAATTCTCCTTTCGATCCCGATTACACTGCTTGACGATACTGGAGAGCATTTCCCGTACCAGAGAGGCTGGATCGAAAAATAGTTTGAAATATTCGTGTGTTATGTTCTGGAAGGTGATGACTGGGAAAAGCGGAGTGGGGAAGGATTTCCCCGAATGATGTCGGATCGTATTGTAGGTATTTGAATTTAGGACAAAAATTATCTAGAGCTATTCTACCCTGTTTTGGGGAAATTTAGCCCATATTGCTTCATCCGCGTAAAGAGCGTCTTGCGGTCGATTCCCAGCGCCGCTGCGGTGCGCCCACGGTGCCAGAGATTCTGGATGAGGCAGTTCTCGAGTATCTCTTTTTCATATGTTTCCAGTCTCTCGGCCAGGCTGCCGTTCGGGACCGCTATTTCTTGACCCGCTGCCGGATCGCGCCCGAGGAACTCGAGTTTCCCGGTTGCGATGAAACGGCGCAGGATGTTCTGAAGTTCTCGCACGTTGCCCGGATAGTCGTATTTGTAGAGGGAC
>JAJFVB010000095.1 GCA_021372055.1 Desulfobacteraceae bacterium
TTCTCTGATTCACGACGATCTGCCGGCGATGGACAACGATGATTTTCGGCGGGGCGTGCCGACAAATCACAAGGTGTTCGGCGAGGCGATAGCGATACTCGCCGGGGATGCTCTTGTGACCGAAGCTTTCGACCATCTCGCAAAAGCCGGCGGCGGCGTTGTCCCTGCCGAGAAAATCCTGGATGTGATCCGCATAGCGGTACGGGCATCGGGCTACCGGGGCATGATCGGAGGTCAGACCATTGACCTGGAATGCGAGAACAAGCGTGTCGATCTCGCCACGGTCGAATACATGCACATACACAAGACCGGGGCGCTGCTCTCCGCATCCCTTGAAATCGGGGCGATTCTCGGGGGAGGGGACGAGCGGCAGATAAAGGCCCTCACGAACTACGGCCATCACTTCGGGTTGGCGTTTCAAATCACGGACGACCTGCTCGATGTGGAAGGGGATGCCGCGCTGATGGGCAAGACCCCGGGTTCCGACGAGGCGAAAAGCAAGATGACCTATCCGGTCCTTCTCGGTTTGGCGCAAACGCGGCAGGCCGCCCGGGAACGCGTGGACAAGGCCCTCGATTCGCTTGACATTTTCGGGGAAGCTGCGGAGCCGCTTCGCGCCGTTGCGCGCTATCTGCTGGTGCGAAAAGGCTAGCTCAGACACTGCCTATTGCTGTTGCGTCTCGAATCCTCGTGTTGTTGCGGGCGTGTATCTGAGAAGAAGAGGAGAGAGTTCAAATTGGAAAAAAACGCGTCTGGAATGAGTCTGCTTTCCCAGATCGAGTCGCCCTGCCAGGTGAAGAATTTTTCGCTTCATCAGCTTCAGGAACTGGCACAGGAAATTCGCGATCGGATCATCACGACGGTCGCTCAGACCGGGGGACACCTGGCTCCCAGCCTGGGGGTCGTTGAACTGAGCATAGCTTTGCACTACGTGTTTGATGCCGCATCCGACCGCATTATCTGGGATGTCGGGCACCAGGCGTATGCGCACAAGCTTTTGACGGGCCGCCAGGCACAGTTTTCCACCCTCAGGCAGTACGGCGGACTGAGCGGATTCCCGAAGAGGTCCGAGAGCCGCTACGATGCGTTCGGCACAGGTCATTCCGGAACCTCCATTTCCGCCGCCCTCGGCATGACGGTTGCTCAGAACCTGAAGCAAAGCCCTGCCCGGGCCATTGCCGTCATCGGCGACGGTTCGATGACGGGCGGCATGGCGTTCGAGGCGATGAACCACGCCGGCGATCTGGCGAAAAATCTGATCATCGTCCTGAACGACAACGAAATGTCCATTTCTCCCAATGTCGGGGCCGTGTCGTCGCTACTCAGCCGGAAGCTCTCCGGAAAGACGATTATGTACCTCAAACGGGGGATCGAGGACTTTCTCCGGTCGGTTCCCGGAATCGGTCCCAATATTGTCCAGATCCTTCGACGCAGCGTCGATTCGCTTATCAGCTTCTTCACTCCGGGGATGCTCTTCCAGGCCTTTGAAATCCATTACATCGGTCCGATCAACGGCCACAGGATAGACAGGCTGATCGAGACTTTCCAGATGGCCCGGAACGTGGACGGTCCCGTGCTGATCCACGTGATCACGCAAAAGGGAAAAGGATACGGGCCCGCGGAAAAGGACCCGACCAGCTTTCACGGTCTTGGCGCTTTCGACATTGCGACAGGCAAGAGCCTGAGTTCGGGCAAGGGCTTGTCCTATACCAAGGTGTTCGGCCTCACGATGAAAAAGCTCGCCGACGCCAATCCGAAGCTGGTCGGCATCACTGCCGCGATGCTTCAGGGCACCGGCCTGGAATGCTTCGCCGAAACCTACCCGGATCGTTTCTTCGATGTCGGTATCGCCGAACAGCATGCCGTGACTTTTGCCGCCGGGCTTGCGGCCGAGGGGCTGAAGCCCGTTGTCGCGATCTATTCCACGTTTATGCAGCGCGCATACGATCAGATACTCCATGACGTCTGCCTGCAGAATCTTCCGGTCGTTTTTGCGCTGGACCGCGGCGGCATCGTCGGCGATGACGGTCCCACGCACCACGGCGTGTTTGATCTCTCTTTCCTGCGCACCATCCCCAATATGGTGCTGATGTCGCCCAAGGACGAAAACGAGCTGCAGCATATGCTCAAGACCGCGTTGGATTATAACGGTCCCGCGGCGGTCCGCTATCCCAGGGGCAACGGGCTGGGAGTCGAGCTTGATGAAGAGCTGCATTCGATTCCGATCGGCAAGGGAGAAGTGCTCCGCGAGGGCAAGGACGTGCTGATCATCGCAATCGGCTCGACGGTTTCAGGCGCAATGGAAGCCGCGACGCGGCTCGAAGCCGACGGCATCGACGCGGCCGTCATCAATGCCCGGTTTGTGAAACCGCTCGATCGGGATTTGATTCTTCACTGGGCGGAGAAGACTGGGCGGATCATATCGGTCGAGGAAAACGTTCTTCAGGGCGGTTTCGGAAGTGCGATACTCGAGTTGCTGCAGGAGGAGTCGCTCTTCCCGAAAGGGTTCAAGCGGCTGGGTGTTCCGGACGAGTTCCTTCCCCAAGGGCCTCAAGCCCTGTTGCGCAATCTCTACGGGATCGATGCCGATGCGATCGAAAACGCCGCCCATCAGTTGCTAGATTCCCATCATGGCAAAATGCTCCACGCGATTGGACAAACTGCTCGTCGATAGAGGGCTGGCTCCCACGCGCGAGCGCGCACAGGCGCTCGTGATGGCCGGGAAAGTCCTTGTCGATGGTAAGGCGCAGACCAAGTCGGGTCAGAAGGTCCGCGATGAGGCCGAAGTGCGGGTTACGGGGGAGGCGATCCCCTATGCGAGCCGGGGCGGGCTGAAGCTCGAGCATGCTCTTCGCGCCTTCGGTATCGACGTCTCCGGCAGGGTCGCCATGGACGTCGGCGCTTCGACCGGCGGGTTCACGGATTGCCTGCTCTCCTTCGGGGCTGCGCGCGTCTATGCGGTGGATGTGGGCTACGGCCAGCTTGCGCTGAAGCTCAGAAACGATCCGCGGGTCGTTGTCCTCGAGCGGAACAACATCAGATATCTTCCCGCCGAACTGGTCCCAGAACCGATAGAAATCGCCACGGTCGATGCATCTTTCATCTCGCTCAGGCTGGTCATCCCCGCCGTTTTGCGGTTCCTTTGCCCGGGAGGGATGCTTGTGGCCCTGATAAAACCCCAGTTCGAAGCGGGCCGTGAAGAGGCGTCCCGGGGGGCTGGAGTCATCAGGGATCCACGCGTTCACGATGAGGTGTGCCAGGCCGTTGCGGAGTATGCCCGCGAAGCGGGTCTTGAAGTGGTGGGGATAACGCCCTCGCCGATACTCGGTCCCAAGGGAAACCGCGAGTTTCTTCTGGCGGCCGTTTTCTCCCCCTCGGAACAGTGATGCGCATTCACCTCGTTTTTATTGGCAAAACCGCCTTCGCGGATTTGGATTCCGCCATCGGAAGGTATGTGGACAGACTTTCGCATTACTGTCAGGTGCAGGTGCATTACCTGAAGGCGGAGAAGATCTCGGGGGCGGTTTCGGAAGACGCGGTAAGGCGTCGGGAGGGCGAACGAATCAGGAAGACCGTCGGGGAACAGGGCTACCTGGTTGTTCTTGACCAGAGGGGGCGCGATCCGGATTCAGAGGGCCTTGCGCGAATGCTCGGAAAGCTCATGGATTCGGGAAAATCCGAGATTTGGATTGCCGTCGGCGGACCAGTGGGAGTCTCTGCCGAATTGCTGGATATCGCCGACAGCGTTCTTTCGCTTTCGAAGATGACCCTTCCGCACGATCTGGCGCGGCTCGTTCTCGTCGAGCAACTCTACCGCGCCTGTACGATCATGCGCGGGGAACCGTATCACAAGTAGCGCAGGGCTTGAAGGGGCGGTGCAGAGCTAGACCGATACGACTTCCGTCACCTCAGGCACTTCCTGTTTGATTACCCGTTCGATTCCGGACTTAAGCGTCATCTGGCTCATCGGGCAGCCGTGGCACGCGCCGGTGAGACGAACCTTTACAACGGTGCCCTCTATGCCCATCAGGTCCACGCTTCCGCCATCCCGCTCGAGCATGGGCCGAATCTTTGCCAGTGCCTGCTCAACTTTTTCGCGCATTTGATATTCCTCCCGTCGACAATTGGTTGATTATTTCATGGTTTATCTTTTTAGGATATCAATATAGGACGAAAAGGAAAAGAAAAAACCTGATGCACAAAGGTTTCGATGCGCTGCCGGGCCATCCCGGAGAGGCGCGAAATCATTTTTCCGTTTCGGGGAATGGAATGGAATTGAAATTTCTTATTGTTTTCAGTAGACTGTGAGAAGTCGTCGATGTCTTTCCTTCAACTACGATAATTTTGACGAGGATGGAATGCAAAAGCATCACCTTGTTGAGCGCTTTTCCTCGGCAAGTCTCAATGTATGCCTAAACGGTTTGGCGGAACGGATCAACCGGGATTACGAGGGCAAAAAGGTACTGCTGATCGGTGTGCTGAACGGAGCTTTTATCTTCATGGCCGATCTGGCGCGTCGCCTGGACCTGAGCGTCAAGATGGATTTCGTTCGGCTCTCGAGCTACGGGGACAGGTCGGAGTCGAGCGGCAAAGTGAAGATCAGCAAAGATGTCGAATTGCCCGTCGAAGGCATGCATGTTCTGGTGGTCGAGGATATCGTCGACACGGGCACGACCCTGAAATGGTTTACCGAATATCTCAAGGGCCTTGGCCCCGAGTCGGTGAAAATCTGCGCCCTGATAGACAAAAGCGAGCGCCGCGAGGTGGATGTGGCGATCGATTATGTGGGAATCAGCGTGGAAAGCGGATTTCTTGTAGGATATGGCCTTGATTTTTCTGAAAAATACAGGCATCTTCCTGCCATATATGAAGTTGTGTTCGATAATGCCTGACCAGATACCGTATATGTTACATTGATTGGATTTGCGGAAGGGAATCATACATGTCGTTGATAGTGATTGCCTGCGAGTCCTGCGGCTCCAGGTTCCGACTCGATTCGGAAAAGCTCAACAAGCCGAGGAACAAAGTCAGGTGTTCGCGGTGCAAGCACGTATTCTACGTTGAGCCGCCGGAAGAAGACGGACTCATTCACATCGAGATCTCCGAGGAGGAAGGGTCCTTCGTTCCCGGGGCTGCTCCGCAGCAGGTCGGCAAGGCAGTCGCTCCGGAAACGGGAGCGCGCTCGAGCATGACCAGAAAGGTCCTGTTCGGGGGGGTTGCCGCTCTTCTTGTCCTCATTATTACGCTCTACTTCACGCTCAGCAGTTCCATACTCACCTCGGGGGTCAAGAAGACGGTTCCCAAGGAACCCGCACAGCCGACGGTGACCATCATGGAAAGCCTGCAGGCTTATTATCTGGAAAACATTCATGCCGGCCAGCTTCTGGTGATTGAAGGAGAAGTGCTCAACGAGTCGCCAAAACCGGTCAGCTTCGTGCTCGTTGAGGGAAAGCTCTTTAACAGCAATGACGTCGTTGCCCAGATTCAGAGATGTTACCTGGGCAATGTGCTGTCGCGCAAGGAAATCGCGAACCTCAAACTCACCGAAATCCAGGACCGGATGATGAATCGAGAGGGCAAAAATCTGAAAAATGTCCGCATCCCTCCAGCCAGCAAAGTTCCCTTCATGCTCGTTTTCCATAATTTGCCCGAGATCAGTTCTCTCAGCAACTACAGTGTGGACGTAATTAGCTCGCAATTCGACTAAATATGTGAACTTTAAAATTGTTTATTCTTTTTTGGCCAACCCATTGAAGAAGTGAAAATAATTGACAGGCACCTCTGTTGAGGGTATGAAGGCTTTTCCAAGCCGTTGAAAAGATAAAGAAAATACTTCCGGAGAAATACCAATTATGCTGGATGTCAAATTTGTTCGAGACAATTTCGAACTTGTACGTCAAATGTTGCGAAATCGTCGGTCGGAGCTGGATTTGGAGCCGCTCCTGAGAATCGACGAACGCCGCCGTGCGATTTTGGTCGATGTCGAAGAAAAAAAACACCGGCGCAACACGGTTTCCGAACAGATTTCGGGGCTCAAGCGGGAAAAAAAGGATGCCTCCGCTCTGATAGAAGAGATGAAGGATCTCGGCCAGGAGATCAAGACGCTCGATCAGCAACTCGCTGTGGTTGAGGAACAGTTCCGGGATTTTTTGCTTGTAATTCCAAATGTTCCCGCTGAGTCCGTTCCCATTGGACAGGATGAGAAAGACAATCCGGAGGTGTTGAAGTGGGGCGTTAAGCCGGAGTTCTCCTTTGCACCGAAGCCGCATTGGGAAATCGGCGAGGGGCTCGGAATTCTCGATTTCGAGCGGGCGGCGAAGTTGACCGGCGCGCGTTTTGCACTTTACTGGGGCGCTGCGGCCGCTATGGAAAGGGCGCTCATTGCCTTCATGCTGGATGTCCACACCACCCGGCACGGCTATACCGAGGTACTTCCTCCCTTTATGGTCAACAGCGCGAGCATGATGGGCACGGGGCAACTCCCGAAGTTCAAGGAGGATCTGTTCAAACTGGAAGGCTGGGATTACTGGCTCATTCCGACTGCGGAAGTCCCGGTGACGAACATACACAGGGACGAAGTCCTGGACGAGGACGAACTGCCGAAGTGCTACACGGCATTTACTCCCTGCTTCCGCTCCGAGGCGGGTTCGCACGGCAAGGACACGCGGGGGCTGATCCGGCTGCATCAGTTCAACAAGGTCGAACTGGTGAAGTATACGAAACCGGAAGACTCTTACGCGGAACTGGAACTCCTGCTCGGGAACGCCGAAACGATCCTTCGGGAACTCGGAATCCATTACAGGGTGATTGTGCTTTGCACGGGCGATATGGGGTTTTCTTCGGCAAAAACGTATGACATCGAGGTTTGGCTTCCGGGCCAGAATACATACAGGGAGATTTCATCCTGCAGCAACTTTGAAGATTTTCAAGCGAGGCGCGCTAATCTGCGTTTCCGCCGGAAGGGGCGAAGCAAGACGGAATTCGTTCATACGCTGAACGGTTCGGGACTTGCTGTCGGGCGGACTCTTGTTGCGATTCTGGAAAACTATCAGCAGGAGGACGGAAGTGTTGTGATCCCCGAGGTTTTGCGGCCATACATGCGGAATATGCGAGCCATACAAAAGATTTAGTGATGTGATATTTCAAGGAGTTTCGAATGACTAAGAGTGAATTGATAGAAGCGTTGGCCAAGGCTGAGGGAATTACGCTGAAAGCGGCGGAAACTGCAGTCAACGTCACTTTCCAGAGCATGGAACAGGCCCTGATCGGCTCGGACCGGCTTGAAATCCGCGGCTTTGGGAGCTTCAAGGTAAAGGATTACGAGGGCTACAAGGGAAGGAACCCCAAAACGGGCGAGTTGATAGAAGTCTCTTCGAAAAAGCTGCCGTTTTTCAAGGTTGGCAAAGAGCTGAAAGAGCGGGTCAACGGGGCCGATTAGGTCCTTTTTCCCGCCGGAGGTCTCCGGCGGACGAGTTCAATGCCTGCCGTGAAAAACGGGATCTTTCCTTTCGGGGAATTACCCATAATGGATAATCGCGCCGTTTCCACTCGGAGACGGCGTTTCTATTTGATACCGAGAAACGTTCAAGCCTGATGCCAGGCTTTCAGCGCGGGGAGCCTGCGCCCCCCTCACCCCGCGCCGTTGCGCTGCGGAAACTGGGGCCGCTAGTCTCGTATGAACAGGAAATAAAGGTAGATTCCGATGAGGGCCACGGCGCCGCCGAAAAAGGCGAGCAGGTCCTTCAGGGGCATCTGCTCGCCGGGAGCGCCCAGGGTGTATTGAATCAGGATGACGAATAGGACGGCGGTCACCAGGGCGACAAGAGTCTTTGTCTTTTTCCTCCAGAGGAGCGCGATGATGATGGGCACGCCGATGAGCCAGAAATAGAGGCTTTGGACCACGTCAATCCAGTTCAGGCCGCGTACCGACTCAAGCAGTTTTTGAAAATCGTTTTCGGCGAGAAAATTGAGAATCCGCTGCAGATATTCTTTCATCACGACCTCAATACTTGATGCTAAAAGATTGGAATTCGCCCGTATAAGTCTCGTCGCGCACCTCCACGCCGTCCACCCGGCTGCTCGGGCTTCCCTCGTGGCACCATGCGATCATCTCTGCAACTTTGTTGTTCTCACCCTCGAATACGGCCTCCACCCTGCCGTCTGGAAGATTGCGAACCCAGCCGCGAACTCCGGCCATTTGGGCGGTGTCCTGCGTGAAAGCGCGGAAAAAGACCCCGTGGACCCTTCCACTAATCCAGACGTGTGTGCGCCTCATGTTCATCGCTTCCCTCCATCAATCCGACCGGGATTGCATCATCGAGTTGAATTCCTCCTCGTCCATTATGCGGACCCCGAGTTTTTCCGCCTTCGCGAATTTGGACCCGGGGTCCGTCCCGGAGACGACGACATCGGTTTTCTTGCTCACGCTGTCCGTCACTTTGGCGCCCAGGGCGGCGACCTTTTCGGCGGCCTGGGTGCGGGACATGGAGGCAAGGGTGCCCGTAAAAACCACGGTTTTGCCGAGCCAGAATCCGGACGGCGCGGGCCGTGGAGCCCGGACTTCCGGTACCGAAACCCCGAGCCCGAGGAGGTCGTCGACGATCTGCCGGTTCTCCGGGGCATTGAAGTAGGTCACGACGGCGCAAGCCACCTTTTCGCCGATTCCGGCAACCTGCTGGAGTTCTTCGCCCGTGGCCGACCGGACCGCCTCGAGGGAGCCGAAGCTCGTTGCCAGGAGGTCGGCCATAAAGGTGCCGACATGACTTATCCCCAGAGCGTACAGAAAGCGGGGAAGCGTAGTCCGCTTGCTTGCCTCGATGGCATCGAGCAAATTCCGGGCCGACTTTTGGCCGAAACCTGAAAGGGCCTCCAGGTCCTCCATGCGAAGGCGGTAGAGATCGGGAACGGTCCTGATCCGATTTTCTTCGAGAAACCGCGCTACGATTCGCTCCCCGAGGCCGTCGATGTTCATTGCGTCGCGGCTGGCGTAATGAACGATCGAGCCCTTGATTTGCGCCGGACAATTGCGGTTGACGCACCTGTGGAAGGCTTCCTCGGGCAGACGCACGACATCCGAACCGCAAACGGGGCACTGCGAAGGCATGTGGAAGGGCTGCTCTTCCCCGGTGCGCCGGGAATCGAGCACCTCGGTAATCTCCGGTATGACGTCTCCCGCGCGGTGGACGATGACTTTGTCGCCCTTGCGTATGTCTTTGCGCTCGATTTCATCCATGTTGTGAAGGGTTGCCCTCTTCACCGTGACACCGCCGACAAGGACCGGGTTGAGGAATGCAACCGGGGTGAGGATCCCGGTTCTGCCAACGTTTACGTCTATATCGATCACGTGGGTCTGAGCTGTATGGGGATCGAATTTGTAAGCTATGGCCCAGTGAGGGCTCCTGCTCTTTTCCCCGAGCTGTCTTTGCCAGTCCAGCCGGTTCACCTTGATCACCATGCCGTCGATTTCGAAAGGCAGGTTTTCCCGTTCCCGCACCAGTTCCCTGAAAAAATCGATTGCCGCATCGATTCCCGCGCAAGGTTTTGACATCCTGTTGACCGGCAGCCCCCAGAGCCGGAGCTGGTTCAGAAGTTCCCATTGCGTCCCGAAAGGGAAATCCCCCTGAAACGTGCCTATTCCGTAGAAGAATGCGCGCAGGGGCCTGGAGCCGGTGATGGAGGGATCGAGTTGCCGGAGCGATCCGGCCGCGGCGTTGCGGGGATTGGCGAACAGGGGTTCCAGCGCTGCGGAGCGGGCGGCATTGAGGCTCTCGAAGTCCTTCTTCTCGATGTATATCTCGCCGCGAACCGCGATCTTCGGGGGAATTCCGGCCGATTCGGCTCCCCACAGCTGCCGGGGAACCGCGCGGATGGTTTTTACGTTCGAGGTTACGTCCTCGCCCTGCCGTCCGTCGCCGCGGGTGCCGGCTCCGGTGAGACGTCCGTCTTCATAGACGATTTCGACCGCGAGCCCGTCCATCTTGGGCTCCGCGACGTATTCGACCTGTGCGGGCGCGCCGAGGCCCTTGCGGACTCTGCGGTCGAATTCGCGCACTTCGTCTTCCGCCATCGCATTGTCGAGGCTCGACATGCGCACTTCATGGAAAAAAGGCGAAAACTTGTCGACCGGCGCGACCCCGACGCGTTGCGTCGGAGAATCCGCGGTGACGAACTCCGGGTTTTCATCCTCTAGCCGTATGAGTTCGCGGAAGAGGTTATCGTATTCGGCGTCACTGACTTGAGGACTGTCGAGGGCGTAGTAGCGGTAATTGTGATGAGCAAGAGCCTTGCGAAGCTCGTCTATTCTGGCGTGTATCGCTTCCTTGGAATCCATCGAATTGGGTCACCTCGGCGGATGAAATGGGAATACGATCGAAGGGTAATCCAATTTGTGATGAAAAATCAAGGAAGACTGCTGTCTTCCGCATCCTCGCTCAACGCAGTCAATGCCGATTGTGCGGCCAGTCTTCTCGCCTCGCAAAAAACCGGCTCCCTGAAGCCGTGGACCCACTTCAGAGACGACAAATCGTCCGAAGTCACCAAAGCCACGGCCAGCTGGACCTTTCGATGGGATGCGACCGTGAAAAGAGCCGAGGTTTCCATCTCCACGGAAAGGACCCCCTCGGACCGGTAGCGGGCGACTTTGGAGCATGTCTCGCGAAAGGGTGCGTCCGTGGTCCAGACAACCCCTTCGTGAATCTTCAAACCGTTGGCGGCAAGGGCCGACTTGAGCCTTTCCGCAAGCTCGGGCGAGGGCGCGGGAGGAAGCAGAAGAGATGAATAATGCCGGGACGTGCCCTCCTCGCTGATTGCGGCGCTGGGAATGACGATATCCGCAATACGGACGGACGGCTGCAGGGAACCGCACCAGCCGACGGCAACGAATTTCCGGACGCCCAGGGCGATCATCCTTTCGAGCACGAGAATCGTCTGCGGCGCTCCGAGCATGGGGCCGGCTACGGCAATGCGCATCCCCCGGTGGTATCCCGTGAATACATCCGAAAGGAACAGCTTGCGGCCGCGTTCGACGGGGGGCGCCAGGAAAGCGTGGCACGATTTGAAGTCGTCTGCATTGAAGAAGAGAACGGCCAAGGAGGGCAGGGGCTTCTCGCGTCCGCCCATCCTTGGTTCGATTATGCACGGATCTTTTTCTTCAGGCATAAGAGGAGGTTGGATCTTTCTGCGACGTGTCGACACGACCCCGGATTACTTAATCGCGTCTTTTAGTCTATTTCCAGCCTTGAACCGCACCGCCTTGGAGGAGGGAATGGTAATGGGCTGACCTGTCCTTGGATTTCGCCCCTCACGCTGGGCTCTCTCGGAAATGTCAAAGGTTCCGAAACCGACCAGAGTGATCTTTTCCTTCTGGGCAAGGGCATCGGAAACTGCAGAAATAAAACTGTTCAAAGCCTTTTCTGCAATGGATTTGGCCATTCCTGAGCTTTCAGCCATTTTTGAAACTAAATCGGCCTTAGTCATTTGAGTTCCCTCCATCTGGTTGGTTGCGCTCTGACGTTATGAAAGTTTGCCCAAGGAGTGATGCGTGATCATACCATCCCTTTATGGCCGCAATTATACGCACAAGCAAGCACCGCGCAAGCACTAAATTCAGGATGGGCCTTTGTCGGGCGAAAAAGCGAGGCATTTTTGCCGTCCAAAGGAGCGGCCGAATGACTTTGACCTCCCCCGGTCCATGTGGTACTAATCTGCCTTTGTATACCTTGCACTCCCTGACTTTTTGTTCTACCTGTGCCGTGTCGATGGACCCAGATGAAAAAGCTAACGGTGAAGACTTTGCCTGGAAGGCCCTTTCACAAGATTCCCAAGAAGCGCCGCTTTCGCGGGCGGCATGTTTTCATGCTGCTGCTCCTTGCGGGCATCGGGTTTGGCGCGTACAGGACATATTACCCGACCGGAGGGCTGATGCCTCTTATAAGGTCGGTGGTCGATCGCGCCGTAAAAGCTCCCGAACCGGTCCCCGAGCCCCTTCCCGCGTCCCCTCCTGCTCCCGTCAAGACCGAGCCGAAGGAGAAATACGACATCCGCCACCGGCTTGTGAAGTCCGGGGAGACTCTTGCGGTTATCATCGAATCGCTCGGTATTTCAAACGAATACACGGCGCTATGGCAAAAGGCGTGCAATTCGGTCCCGCTCGACCGGCTGGAGGAAGACGATGAACTCATTTTCTTCCTGAACAAAGCTGACGGCCAGCCCTCCAAAGTGATCTTCCTCGAATCCGACGGACCTTCCTACGGCCTGCGCCAGACGGGCTCCGACTGGGAATGCACCCGCCAGGAATCCGCGCCGCGAGGACCCGTCAAGACGGTTCGCGGCCGCTATTCGGAATGCTTCTACGATTCCTGCATCGCAGCGGGACTGCCGGCCGTCCTGATTGCTTCCCTTGCCGATATTTTCGCCTACGATATCGATATGGCGGGGGATTTCAAGGATGGCGACACCTTTGCGGTTCATTTCCAAGAGCAGTCCATCGAAGGAGCCGAAGGAGGGCAGTTCCTGATCCTTGCCGCTGAGATGCGCGTTTCCGGAAAAGCGGTCCACGCATTCGGGTACCAGATGCCGGACGGGTCCTGGGATTACTTTGACGAGAAGGGCGCCTCACTCAAGAGGATGTTTTTGCGAAGCCCGATCAGCTACAGGAAACTGATGGCCCCGAGCACTTACAAGAATCTCAAGCCGATTCTCAAAATCTACCGGCCGCGGATGGGCATCGATTATGCCGCTCCCAGGGGGACCCCCGTCGGTTCTGTGGGCGATGGAGTCATCTCTTCGATAAAGAAGAGCGGCAAGTCGGCCGTGGTCATTGAAGTTCGACATCGGGGCGGGTTCAGGAGCTTCTACGGAAACCTCTCGGGATACAGCCGCGGACTTGCGCGCGGCAGCCTGGTCTCGCAGGGGGAAATAATTGGTTCGGTCGGTGCGGGAAGCGGAAAACCGCATCTCGATTTCCGCCTTCAGAAGGACGGAAAACCCGTCAACTTCCATACCGTTGATTTCTCCCGCTCGAAGATCATACCCAAAAATCTCGCGGGTGAATTCGAAAAGACGCGCGATGCCTATCTGAACGCCCTGCAGGGCAAATCGCCCGAGGGACAAAAGCAGGATGCGCTGCCCGGCAGAGAATGACCATGGCGCAACTCTATGCCGAAGTCGTCATTCTGGGCACCGCTCTCGACAAAACCCTTCATTATTCCATTCCCGCCGATCTGGCGGAACGGGTTCGGCCGGGGACCAGGGTCGCCGTACACCTCGGAAACAGGATAGCCTCGGGGATCGTGCTCTCCGCGGTCGCGGATCCTCCCGATCTTCCGCCCGCCGTTTCCCTGCGCCCCATACTCCGGGTAGCGGATGAACCGCCCCTTCCCGGCGACCTTCTCGATCTGTGCGGATGGATTTCCAGCTACTATTTTTATCCTCTCGGTGAAGTGCTCGCGCTGGCGTTGCCCGCAAGGGGGCGGGAGCGGCCCGCCCGCCCGGTCGTCAAATCCGTTCGGCTGCTCCGCTCCGGGATCCCCGAGGGTATCAGGCCGCAGGGCAAGGCCGGGCAGATTCTGCGCCTCCTGGAAGCCGCCGGCGGATGTGTCCCTTTGCGGGACCTTCGCGCGGGTTGCGGCAATTGCGATCGGCCTTTGCGGAAACTCGTCGAGGCGGGAGCCGTCGCTTTCGAGGAGTCCGCGAGCGCACCCGAGGAAAGATCCCACGGGAACGGGCCTCTTCCTCCTCCGGTCGATCTCACGGAAGACCAGGCGGCGGCCGTTTCCGAGATAGCGCCGCTGCTCGAATCGCCCTCCTTCCAGCCGTTTGTGCTCTACGGGGTTACAGGAAGCGGGAAAACGGAGGTCTATCTCCGTTTGATCGAGAAGGCCGTCGAATCCGGTCGGGGCTGCCTCGTGCTCGTGCCGGAAATCGCCCTGAGCGCTCAGATGGAGACGATCTTCCGCCAGAGGTTTCCGGACATCCTCGCGGTCTGGCACAGCGCGCTATCCGACCGGGAACGCGGGCTGCATTGGCTCGATATCCTCTCGGGGGAAAAATCCGTCGTCCTCGGCGCAAGATCTGCGGTCCTCACCCCCGTGAAGGATCTCGGACTCGTTATCGTCGACGAAGAGCATGATGGCTCCTACAAGCAGGAGGACCGTCTGCGGTACAACGCCCGGGACGTCGGCATCATGCGCGGCATGCTCCGGAGGATTCCCGTCGTCCTGGGCTCGGCGACCCCGTCGCTCCAGACCGTCCAGCGGGTCGCGCAGAACGCATACCGCAGGGTTTTGCTGCCGTCCCGCGTCCTGGACCGGCCGCAGCCGGAAATTGAAATCGTCGATATGAGACGGGAGGGCAGGGGGGCGTCGATCTTCTCGGCCAGACTGCGGAAGGCCGTCGAGCAGACCATGGCCGAAGGGCGGCAGGCGCTCCTGTTTCTGAACCGCAGAGGGTTTGCGAAGCACTTCCTCTGCAATGCCTGCGGACACGTGCTCCAGTGCGCCTCATGCAGCGTGAGCCTCACCTATCACAGGGGGGAGGATTGCCTCCGGTGTCACTACTGCGGATGGGAAACGACACTGCCGGAGAGATGCCCGGCCTGCGGCCATGCCGCCCTGTTCCCTCACGGATTCGGTACGGAGAAGGTCGAGCGGGAGGCGCAGCGTCTTTTCCCCGGGGCGCGAATCGTGAGGATAGACCGGGATGCCACGGGCAGCCATGAATCGCTCCTCTGCGCTCTCGATTCCGTGCGGTCCGGGAAGGCGGACATCCTCCTCGGAACGCAGATGATAGCCAAGGGGCATGATTTCCCGAACATCACCCTCGTCGGAATCATCAACGCCGATGCGGGTCTGCAGGTCCCGGATTTCCGCGCCGGGGAGTCGCTCGTGCAGTTGCTGGTGCAGGTCGCCGGACGCGCGGGCAGGGGAGACACCCCTGGCCTGGTGCTTCTTCAGACCTACAACCCGTTTCACTTTACCATCGAATCCGCCATGAACATGGACTACGACGGCTTCTGCGAAAAAGAGCTCGAATCGAGGAAGGCGCTCCAATACCCTCCGTTCGTGAGACTGCTGAAACTGCTTGTCACGGCCGGCCGAAACGAAGACGCCTGTGAAGGAGCGCGCCTGCTCGCCTCGATCTGCCGGGAAAAGGCCGGGTCGTTCAATCGTTCCGGGAGACCCGTTGCGGTGCTGGGACCGTCTCCCGCCGCTTTTGTGAAGCTCAAAAACCGGTTCCGGTGGCAGATTTTCATAAAGGCATGGAAGAGTTCCGACATGCAGAGTTTTGCCGAAATCGTCCTCCGCTCGGTCGGCGGAGATGCCGCCTTCCGAAACGTGCAGATCACGGTCGACCGCGACCCGGCAAACGAAATCTGAAAGCCCATGGTCGATGTCCTTCTTATTCAGCCCCCGATCCGGGACTTTTACCTGACCGCCAAGAGGACCATCCCCTACGGTCTGGCCTGCATTGCCTCGTGTTTGCGGAAGGAAGGTTTCAGCGTCGAGATCCTTGATGCGCTGGCGACGGGCAAATCGAAAAAGATCCCGATTCCGGAAGAGATGTCCTTCCTCGACGAATTGTATCGAGGTCCGGATATTTCCCCGTTTTCCCTCTTCCACGACTACCGGCACTACGGGCGCGATTTCGAATGGCTGGGCCGCGAGGCACGGAACTCCGGCGCGCGGATCGTCGGGATTTCCTCCCTTTTCACGGCCTACAGCGGCGAGGCCCTGAAGACGGCGGAGGCGGTCAAGCGGTGGCATCCGGGGGCGATAGTCGTGCTCGGGGGGCATCACCCGACCGAAATGGCCGCAGAGGTGCTCCGGCACGATTGCGTGGACTACATCATGCGGGGTGATGGCGAAGAAGCGTTCACTCGGCTCGTCCGAGCTCTTTTCGAAGGCAAATCCCCGGAAACGGTCCCCGGCGTGGGATTCAAAACGGCCGCCGGTTCAATTTTCTGTAACCCCCCAGCCATCCTGGAAGATCCGGACGGTGTGCCTTTGCCCGCGATCGAACTGACCGATCTCCGGTTCTACCGGAGGAAACGCGCCCCATGCGCCGTGATCGTCGCGGGAAGGGGCTGTCCGCTATCCTGCAGCTACTGCTCCATCGGGAGTTCCCGGTGGAATCGTTTTCGCCTCAGGTCCGTCCCGGCCGTTATCGCGGAGATGGAACGGGCGGTCGCGGGTCATGGCGTCCGGTTCATCGACTTTGAAGACGAGAACGTCTCCTTCAGGAAAGAATGGTTTAACGGGCTCTTGCGGGAGATTTGCTCCAGATTTGGAGAATATGACCTGGAATTGCGGGCGATGAACGGCCTGTTCGCTCCGAGCCTGGACGGGGCTACGATACAAGCCATGAAGAAAGCCGGGTTCAGCGCCCTCAATCTTTCTCTCTGTACGACGTGTCTTGCGCAGCTCAAACGTTTCCGCCGCCCTGACGTCCGCGAAGCCTTCGAGAACGCACTGTTCCACGCCCGCGCGCAGGATATGGAAGCCGTAGGGTATATTATCGTGGGAGCCCCCGGTCAGAGGGCCGAGGATTCCGTCGAAGACCTGCTCTATCTCGCCACGCGCAAGGTCCTTGCCGGGGTGTCCGTCTTCTATCCCGCTCCCGGCAGCACCGAGTTCGAGAGGTGCCGCGAAGAGGGAGCGCTTCCCCGCGAGCTTTCGCTCATGCGTTCGACCGCGCTGCCGGGAGCGGGCGAGGACGGCAGAAGGGACTCGGCCACGCTCCTGAGGTTTGGAAGAATCCTGAACTTCGCCAAAACGCTGTCCGATTCGGAGAAAGCGGATGTCCTGGGCCGGGTGGGACAGCCGGGAACGATTGCCCCCGCCGCGGGGTCCGGCAAGGGATCGGAAGGTTGCCCGGCTCACCTGGACGAATCCGGGCGAAGGCGGGAGATCGGGAAATCGCTTCTCGCCCTGTTCCTCACGGACGGCGCTGTCCGCGGCGCGTCCCGCGAGGGCGAAATGTTCGTCCACAAGACTTCGCGGCACCTGTGTCTCCGGTTCCGAGACGGACTCCTGGATTTGCTCTTCAGAAACCGGCTGCGATGATACCGTCAGCGTGCGGTCAGGCGATCCCGGATCGAATCTTTCGCACTTCCTCCGTAAGAAGAGGAATGAATTCGAAGAGATCTTCCAGTACGGCGTAGTCGGCCTTGCCGAGGATGGGGGCTTCCGGGTTGTTGTTTACGGCGACAATGCACTTGGACGATCCCATGCCGGCGAAGTGTTGTATCGATCCGGAAATCCCGACCGCTATGTAAAGAGCGGGGGAGACGATCTTGCCCGTCTGCCCGACTTGGTCCGCATAGGGCCTCCAATTGGCTTCGACGGCCGCGCGCGACGCGCCCACGGCGGCGCCGAGCTCCCCGGCCAGTTCTTCGAGCATGGCGAAATTTTCGGCGCCTTGCATTCCACGTCCTCCCGAGACGATGATCGAGGCTTCCGTAAGTTCGACTCCCCCGGAGCCTTCAAGCTGCACGGAGAGGACTTCCGAGCGCGGCCGGGGTTTTTCGACCCCGATGCGTATCGTTTCGGCGCTCCTGTGCATATCCGGACCGGAGCAGTCCATCGTATTCGGACGGCACGTGATGATCGGGATAGCCCCCGGCGCCCATTTGCACCACGCATCGCAGCCGCCGCCGAAAACGGGTCTTCTCGCCTTCAGGCCGCTCGCATCGCAGACTATCTCCGTACAATCCTGCGCCAGCCCTTCGCGAAGCCTGCCGGCCAGGCTCGCCCCCAGATCCTTGCCGTCCGCGGATGCCGGGAGCAGTATCGCGGCGGGTTCGATCCGCCCGAGGACATCGGCGATCACCGGGACGTAGACTTCGGCCAGATAATGCTCGAGGAAGGGTTCATCGGTCACGAAAACGCGGTCGACACCGAACCGGCCGAGTTCCGGGGCGCGCTCTGCGACGCCCGCGCCGAGGGCGATCGCGCACAGTTCGCACCCCAAACCATCAGCAATTTTTCGTCCCTCGCTTGCTACCTCAAAGGTTGAGCTCCGGAAGCCGCCTCTTTGAAATTCCGCTATCACGCATACGCTTTTTGCCACGGGTTTCCCTTCATTCAAAATCAAAACGCACCGGAGTCTTCATGCAATGCCCTGGCGAGTTCTCTTGCCTTTTCGCGCGCATCCCCGCCTTCCACGATGCGTCCCGCGCTCCTTTGCGGGGGCTTCTCCAGTGAAGCGACCGATATTTTCGCCCCCGCGAGTCCGAACTTCGCGGGGTCCAGACCGAGGTCGGAAAGTCTCCGCACGGCAAGAGGTTTTTTCTTCGCCTTGATTATCCCGGGCAGGGACGCGTATCTCGGGTTCCAGACGGAGTGGGACCCGCCGACCGTCACCAATGCCGGCAGTGTCGCGCGCAGGGACATCGTGCCCCCTTCGATGCGCCGCTCTATCGTTACCCGCCGTTGGTCCGCCTCGATCGCCACGGCAACCGGCAGATGCGGCCATCCGAGGATTTCCGCAACCATTGCGCCCGTTTGCGCCTGGTCGCAGTCGATTGCTCTCGAACCGCACAATACGATATCCGGGCCGATTTTTTCGATCGCGGCGCTCAGGATCGTTGCCGTTCCGAGCGCGTCTGCGCCATCGAGAGCCGGGTCGTCGATGATGGTCGCATCGTCTGCTCCCATCGCCAGAGCGGTAATCATGGAGTTGACCACCCGCTGAGGCCCGAGGCTGAGGACGCTCAGGGTCCCGCCATCCTTCTCCTTCAGCCGCAAAGCGGCTTCGAGCGCGAATTCGTCGTAAGGATTGATGATCCATTTGAGACCGTCCGTCACGATGGATTTCCCGTCTTCCGCAATGCGGATTACCGATTCCGTGTCGGGAGTCTGCTTTATCAGAACAACGATTTTCATGGCTGCTTCCTTCAGTGATGCCATTCAAACAAAATTGCGTTCAAGATAAAACTAATGGAAAAGAGCGGGGGAAATGATTCCCCCCGCGCCCCCTCGGGTTCGGCCTTACGCGCACGCGCGTCAGGCCGGGCGCTCCGGCGCTTGCGGCCTGGCCAAAGGCCCGCCGCAAGCGCCGAAATGAGCAGCGCAGCTGCGTGTGGGGTGTGGGGAGCAGGCTCCCCACGGTCTGCAAGCCTGGCATCATCTTGAACGCTCATTGGTATCAAACGGGGAATTCCCCGAACGGGACGGATGATCGCCAAGCTTCAGGGGTTCATCTACCATGGTTGCGGGCAGTTGGCACAAAAAATCCGCCTGTGCCAAAGGAACGTTTTTGAAAAGCGCGGGGGAATCATTCCCCCGCTCTTTGGTGTTCTGAGAGGTATCAACTTGAATGCAATTGGGTTCGACGCTGTTTATTTGAGCCAGGGAGCTCCGACGGGCAAACGTATTCCCGCTTCCGCGAAAATCGCGGCGGCCATGAGATACCACGCAAGCAGGGCACAGAGGATGAGATCCCATGCAGCCAGGGTCCCGAGTATCTGACTGCCCGCGAGTTCCTTGAAGTCCAGCCCCACGAAGCCAAGAAAGAGGGTAAGGAAGGTGAGAGCAAGAGTGCCGTTGTGTTTCATGGATGCGATAAAAAGGATGCCGGTGAAAATCGTCCAGCCGAACAGAAAAATCCCCAGATCGTGAGCGCTCATCTTGAACACGGGATATAAGGCGACCAGCTCTTTGTTCGAACCGAAAATCAGATAAAAGCTCAGCGAAATCCAGAATGCGCCATATGAGGAAAAAGCACAAAAACCGAAATTGTTGCCTGTTCTGAATTCAAGAAAGCCCGCTATCAGTTGCGCGGTTCCTCCGAAGAGAATGCCGAGCCAGAGCACGGGGCCCAATCCCACCCAGCCCAGGTTGTGAAATTGCAGGATCAGCGTCGTCATGCCGAAGCCTGCCAGACCCACCACGGCCGGATTACCCATCTTGATTTCACTCATCTGAACCTCCGTTGGAATGTGAAGTGGACTAGAATATGATCGTGAACATGGCGGACGAATTTGGTGATGTACGGACTTGCCCTACCTCCTTTCCATATTTTTCGTGCCGAACTGCGTTCAGGAATGCACCAAATGACGCTTGGGAAAAAGCGCGGGAGCGGCACCCGCCTTACCATCAGCAATGGTGTGGCCCGGGCAACCCGCCGCGGGAATCCTCCCCGCTTTTTTTATACTCTTACAGATATAGGTTGGAATGCATTTGGCGTCATTCGTTTGTCAGCATGCAGCTGACATGCTCTATTGATTGGAGCATAGAGTACATTAACATCCCGAATCAGTCAATGTGACTTGCAGGAATCGCTATGCAAATCAATAATCTGACTGATATATCGTTTAAGAATCGAATGTATGAGTTGGATATATATAAATGAGATGGATGATATTTGAATATAACTGGGACTGATTATCAGAGGGGATCATATACTGAACAAAACCTATAGCGTGATAGTACTTATGAGGTAGTATGGTCGTACATATGGTGATAGATGTTCTTATCCAGGTAACACATGGAATGGCAAACGGTTTTCGGATAGAATCTGCCTTCTTGAGCGCAACTTCGTATCGGGAGCGGATGATCTCTTGGCCGCGGTCCCCGGTCCGCTGCTCATTTTGGCGCTTGTGGCGGGCCTGACGCGCGTGCGCGTAAGGCTGCGACGGAAATCCCGAGGGGGCGCGGGGGAAATTATTTCCCCCGCTCTTTTCCATTAGTTTTATCTTGAACGCAATTTCGTATGAAACAGTCTTGCGACCTCACGCGAGAATCGCCATGTCCTGGGTCCTGCGCCGGTTTATGTCGATCCATCCCGCATCCGGCTTGTTCCCGTTGTTTTTGGCCAGATACTCCAGGAGCGCGATAGTCCACGGTCCGCAATTTTTCGTATCCGTCTGGTTCTGGTAGCGTCTCGCGGCGTCTTCAATGGTGCGCCTCGGGAAAATCGCATCCAGGGCGCCGGCCAGATCGGGCGTTATGGGACTGCCGTACGGGTCGATGTGTATGATGTGAGGCGCGGTGTAGTCGGGGTTCACAAAGTGGATGTAGACCGCCACCCAGTGGCTCCCGTAAATATTGACGGGCACCACCATCTGCGACTGGTTCTGAACGAAAGCGATCTCGCACCTGTCCTGCAGATTGTCCCGAAGCGTGCCGCCGCCCTGCAGATGCGCGGATATTCCGCCGACCACGGCGGTATCATGCTGATCGGCCAGATAGTGTTCGAGCAGGAAATTGATGTGGTCGTCCGAGTACCATTCGGTTACGGCCGGCTGCCTGGGCTTCCGCACGCCGACCCCCAGTATGTTCTGCGCACCGGTCCCCGGGCTTTGCGTAGCGCTTGTCGCCTGAGCCTGCGCGACTTCCGGCTGCTGGGTGCCTGTCGGCTTCTTGACCTCCTCGGCCCTCTTGGGATTGAATGCGCCGGACTTTGCTTTTCTATCCGACCACATGAGCGATTTCCCGGGCAACTCGCGGGGCTTTCCCGCCGTCATAAGGGGTTGCTGCTTTGCCGTGCTCGCTGCGGATGGCGTTCCCTCGTGGGTGACTGTTTCTTTCCTGACCGCCGCGCTCACCGGTTGCGTTGCCTTCGGTTTGGACGCGCGCGGGAGGCTAAAGGGCATCGGCAGTCCCTGCGCGGTCTTCGAAGCATCGATTTTCCCCTTGCAGATGAGGCACACGCGGATTTTGCTCTTGCTGATATTCACGTCCACCTTGGTGGAGGGGCAGCATTTTTCGCAAAAGATGCCGCCGCAGATGCGGCAGTGGTGTTTGTTGCTGCTGAAAGCACCGGGCTTGATGGCGAGGTGGCAGGCCATGCACGTCGAGATCTCCTTGTCCTCCACCCAGTATTTTTCCGGGAGAAGGGCAACGAGCAGGGTATCCCTGGCGAGATCATAGTCCCTGGTCTCTTGCAAACATTTTTCGCATGATTTCAGGGCCTTCCCGGTTTCCTGCTGCAGTTGCGCGGCCCAGCCTATATCAAAGGCCATCATATCGTCCCTTGGCCTGAAAATATCGCCGACCTCCTGGTCGACCGTCTTGGGCGGAGGCATGACGCGCGAGAAGCGCCTTGCGAAATTCGCGTCCTCATCCGCCTTGATGTGGACGTATTCGGCGTCCAGAACATCGTTGAACGCTTTGAGAATCGTGTCGTAATCGGCGGATATCTGGTCGAAACCGTCCGCGTTCTTCACTGTGATGGTGTGCTTGATCAGGACGTTCATGGCCTGGATGGGGGAGTGCTGGAGGTACCCGGTGACGTAGGGCACCAGTCCCTCGCCGGGGAGCTTGTATTTCCCCGTTTTCGCCTTGGCCTGGCAAAGGGAGACAAGGTTTTGCACGAGCGAGGTGCAGGAAAAGCCCGCCAGTTCCTTGCGGATAACCGTGTTCGCGTCTCCCGTGCCTATGGCCATGAACATGTGCCAGAAGTCGTGTTTATGGGCATCGACGAACTTTTTCCAGAGTGCCTCGCCGGACATCGTATCGGGGCGCAGCGTATAGACCTTCTTGCCTTCCAGCGGCTGCTTCTGCTTGAGCACCCCCTTAAATCCATGGTGGACGAACTGCGCGTATGTAATCGTGTTCCATCCGAGACCTTCGCTGAAGGAGCGCGTGTAATTGAACTGCGCGCCAAGGTCCACATAAACGAACTCCCATACCGGCACGCTTTTCTCGAAGGTCTTGCCGAATGCGACGCTTGTCCGGACATACCAGAGGCACGGCTTGTCCTGGGTCATGAAAAAGTTGAATTCGATGGATTTCGTTTTTTCGAGGACGTAACCGGAGGCGTACGCCGTGATGGCTCTCTGGGCGGCCAGCTTGACGTTTTCCCGGACCAGATTCAGGATCCGCGCCTTGGCATCTCCGCTGCCTGAAAGCACGCCCATGAAGATGTCGAGAATCAGTACCCAGAGCTCCGGCGCCGGGACGGGACTGAACGTGACCTTTATGTTTATGCCGTCGTTCTGGGTAATAGGGCATTCCTTGGTTTCCGAAGCGGAAATCGCCAGGGTGTAGCCCCCAAACGAGAAAGAGCCGCCGAACTCGGAGGTTTCATAGGTTGCTTTGTATTCCACCGCCTTGCCGTTCTCGATTTTCACGACCATCATGTCGGGTTCGGCCGGTTTGAAGCTGCCGGAAGTATTGAGCTCGGCTCCGAGCAGTCCCACGTTGAGGCTGCCTTTTTCGAAATACCCGATCTGCCGGCTTCGTATGACGGGGTAATCGAGGTACTGGCGAATCTCGGCATATACCGCCTGGACCATTTCGTCGTCGTTGAGGTATTTCTCCGTGAGCTTGTCGAGTTCATCCAGGGCCCTTTGGTCCGGCCGATAGTCGGGGCCGACGTTTGCATTGCTCAAATATACGTCGCAGGCTCGCGCCCTGGCGCAGAAATGGCCCCAGCGGGCGGCAAGCCAGGCGGCCCAGTGATAGTGGTCCTGATAGATGAATCCGCCCTTCCATGAGAGGATTTCAGCTTCGAGCCCCAGCTTGAAAAAGGTGCCGATCTCCACCTCCGCCGCCGCCTTCAGCGCGAACGCGGCTGTCGTCTGGAAAGTCCTTTCGTCTCCGACCGAAATGCCGGCGTTGTATTCGACCGCAAGGCCGGCCTTGGCTACGATGCTCTCGGCGTCAACGCCGATGGAAAGTCCGAGCTTGAGGGACAGAATCATGCTGCCCGTGTCGTACGCCTTGCATTTCTCGATATCCGTCAGGCCCGCGCCGACCATGGGAAGCTTCAGCAGCAGGTCCATGCCCTTGCCGATGAGGGAAGGCGACTGGAGGATATCGCCGTCGCCCCTCACAAAGCTCCCTATGTAGAGGAACAGGGGGAAGGCGCCCTTGTAGTAAGAGCAGTAAATGTTGAGCGCCTTTTCGATGCGCGGGATGGTCTTCAACAGGTTCAGCTGGTGCTTTGCATGGTCCTCGAACTGCCGTTCATCCGAGAGCTGTGCCTGATAGGCGTTCTTGAGAGTGGCGACCCTCTCCTGGAGATGTCCGATCTTGAGAAAGATCGTATCCTTGCGGTTGTACATGGCGTCAAGCCGCGCCTCTTTTTCCTGGATCTGCCTTTCGAGCGCGCCCCGATCCTTTGCCGCCGGCAACTTGGCCCGATCTTCCACGATTTCGGTATTGAGGTCCGAGATATTCTGCAGGAGTGGCAAGAGTTCCTCATTGAGCTGCTCGATCTGGTTCTTGACGTCCTCGCGGGTGGAACTCAGATAGGGGTCGAGCCCCTTCTTGCCTTTTGCAACTTCTTTTATATGGCTCTGCACTTCCCCCTTTTTCGCGCGCAGGAGGGATTCCTCCTTCTTCAGGCCCTGGGCGGTGGCCTGCCGGGCTTCCTTGACCTGCTGCATGGATTCGAGCAATTGCTTCCTGAAGCTCAGCAGCACGTTGTTTTGTGCCTGAAGCAGTTCGCATCTTGCAGCCGCGCTGTTTTTGAAGTTTTGCACGTTGCCGTGAAATGCGGTTGGAGCAACGCCTTTCTTCACCTGTGTCTGGAGCTTTTGGATTTCCTTTTGCTTGGCGGCCATGCGACTGTCGAGTTCACGCATGAGTTTTTCGGGAGTGGTGTCCCTGGGCTTCAAGTCGAGCGAATATACGGAGATGATGTGTTCCTTGATCTCTTCGAGGCTCTTATACTTCGTCTTTTCAATGCCCTTTTTTGCCTGTCCCTCTTCAATGGCTTGTTCCAGGAGTGCGAGGTTTTCACGGAGAGCCCTGCGGTTCTCGGCTCCGAGCGCTTTTTCGATCCGGCCTTCCTCGACGGAATCCCCTATGAGCTCGAATTGATCGTCTACCCATATCCGGTAGAGCCGGAAGAAGTTGTCTCTTTCCGGTTTCGGGAATTTCCTTGGCAGGTAGTCGAGAATGACCGCTTCGGTAATCCGATTCGGTTCGAGGAAACGCATCAGATCACGGTTTTGCAGCACTACCATGCAGAAGTGCGTCAGAAGGTCCGTATCATCCGAGCTTTCAATGCCGTGCATCAGTTGAGCCTGCCTGCTCAGCCAAACCAGATAATACTGAAGCGAATCAAGGGGTTTCTTGGGGTCCCAGGGCCATTCATTGACGAAAGTCCCGTTCCCGGAGATGCACTGGATCAATTGTTCGGTTTTCGTAGGCATTGCCCGTCTCCTTGATTTTGAATGCCCGCTTCTGAGGCTCCACTTCGAACGGCGCCGTCCGTACGAAGCCGTTTCGGCATCTGTATGTGCATGTAATCGGGTATTTCAGAGAGGCATAATATACACGAAGCGATAAAGATGTTTAGCAAGATCTTCGAAAAGTTCAGCAACTTGAAACTTGCGGTTTATCCCTTGGGCAGAGGATACCGCATACAGAACAACCTGACGGCCTCCGGCGAAGGGAAAAAGACAAATTTTGCATCTGTTCGGCAAAAAGCGTGGCGAACTCCGAAATGGCCGGGCATTTTATTATGTGGCAGGTCTTGGCGTCACTATGTGGGCCTTGTATTCGTCCTCGGAAGAATGTATCCTGCGCGGGTTCTTATGAATCCAAAGAAAAATATAAGCGACGGAAGGGGAGAGGGCTGATCCTATTCGTTGAAATTGCTGTGTGTGATAGGAAGCAAGCTCGGCTCGCCTCGTTGCGAATTATTAGCATTGCCAAATAGTGCAGGTAGCTCGGCTCAAAGCCTGGTGTATCTGCGGGTGTCCGCCACACAGGGCCAGGGGGGTGGGAGATGGGGTTTCTCGTTACCGGCGGTGCCATGCTCCAGTGCTGTTTTGGCGCAGCTCCGTCCACTCTGATGGTGTTGCCGACGAATAAGGCGATGGTCACTATGTTCGCGGCGACTATCATGGATAACAAGCCTTTTGTGAACATCATGCCCTTCGGCATGTGCTCGACTCCCTCCAACCCCATGGTGGCGGCCGCTACCGCTGCGGCTCTTGGCGTGCTGACGCCGATGCCCTGCATTCCCATGACCGTGTCTCCGTGGGTGGCGGGAATGCCGACCGTCCTGATAGGGACTTTTCCGGCGCTGTCGGATTCCAGCATCCTCATGTGCAACTGGGGCGGAGTGATAAAGGTCACTACGGCGGGGCAGTTCAAGGTGCAGCTCTAGCGGGCCGCTCCTGTCGTCCGCACGCGGTGCGGCAAAGTCTTCGGAGATTCGATACCGGCGGTTTTTCCGGCAATGGGGTCCGGAGTCGAATGGAACAGTGAGTGTATCGTCCTGAATGCCTGAAAAGGCCATTTCCAGATTGACGAAAGGGAGCGCCAATTGATTATCGAAAAATTCAGCTCGAAAGCGCAGGACGCCATTGAGAGAGCTTGCCGGCTTGCCGTGAAGAAGGAACACCGGTGGGTTACGCCGTGGCACTTGGTTTACGGACTGATGGAGCAGGAAGGCAGCCCTGCACAACGGTATCTGGAGCAGGCGGGAGGCGGCATGGAGGTGTTGGGTGCAAAGCTCAACAGCCAACTCCTGACTCAACCCAAAGCTCATGTGGACAGTCAGCAGACCCCGATAAACAGGGATCTCGAAAAGGTGTTCATCTGCGCCCAGGAGGCTTCGACGAGCCTCGGCGAGAAATATATCGGAATCAACCACGTCCTTCTGGGAATGCTCGAATCGCAGGAGCTTCTGAGTCTTTTCACGGAATCGGGGGTCGATAAGGACAAATTCGTATCCGTTCTGAAGGAGGTCCCGAAGGGCAAGTTCAAGGCGGAAAGCGCCGCGGGCGAGTTCGAATACCTCGCCAAATATACCAAGGACCTGACCGAAAAGGCCCGGAACGGCGAACTGGACCCGGTCATAGGCCGCGACGACGAAATCCGGCAGGCGATACAGATTCTGTGCAGAAGGCTCAAGAACAATCCGATCGTGATCGGGGAGCCGGGAGTGGGCAAAACGGCCATCGTGGAAGGCCTGGCCCAGAGAATCATACAGGGGCAGGTGCCCGAAGACCTGAAATACTGTTCCGTGCTGGCGCTGGACCTGGGGCAACTGATCGCGGGCGCCAAGTACAGGGGTGAATTCGAAGAAAGGTTCAAGCGCGTTCTCGAGGAGATCACGAGCGCCGGGAACATCATCACCTTCATAGACGAGATTCACACCCTCGTCGGAGCGGGGTCCTCCGAAGGGGCCATGGACGCATCCAACCTGATCAAACCGGCGCTTTCGCGCGGGGAAATCCGTTGCATCGGGGCCACGACGGTCGAGGAATACCGGAAGCACATCGAAAAGGACGCGGCGCTCATGCGCCGTTTTCAGACGGTCCTTGTCGAAGAGCCCTCCATGGAGGACACCCTGTCCATCCTGCGCGGCATCAAGGAAAAATACGAGGTGCATCACGGGGTCAGGATTTCTGATGCGGCTCTGGTAGCCGCGGCCAAGCTCTCGTCCCGTTACATTTCGGACCGGTTCCTGCCGGACAAGGCGATCGATCTCATCGATCAAACCGCCGCGACCACCCGGATTGCCCTCAGCTCGAAGCCCGAGGAAATCGACAAGATCGACCGGCAGATCGTCCAGGGCGAGATAGAACTGCGCGCGCTCAAGGACGAAACGGACAAACAGGCCGAAGAGCGCGTCAGGGTCCTCGCCGCGGAGCTTGCGGAACTCAAGGCCCGAAGTGCCGAACTGACCGGGAAGTGGGAACGGGAAAAGAGCGCCCATGCCGAAGTCCAGGAGGCGAAGAAAAGGCTTGACGAGGCAAAGCGGGAAATGGAGCAGAAGGTGCGCGAGGAGGATTTCTCGCGGGTAGCCGAACTGCAGTATAAGATCATTCCGGCCGCGGAAAAAGTCCTGGCCGATTTTGGCGATCTGGAAGTCTCGGAAGACGGAGTGGCCCATCAGATAGTCGACGAAACGGGCGTCGCGGAAACCGTGTCCCGTTGGACCGGCATCCCCGTGGCGAAAATGATGGGCTCCGAGAGGGAAAAGCTCCTCGGCCTGGAAAAGGAACTCCGAAAGCGCGTGGTTGGCCAGGAAGAGGCTCTGATGACGGTCGCCAAGGCGGTTCGCCGCGCGCGCGTCGGCGTCCAGGACCCCAATCGTCCAATCGCTTCCTTCCTCATGCTTGGACCCACCGGCGTCGGCAAGACCGAGCTCGCGAAGACCCTCGCGCAGTTTATGTTCGACGACGATCGCAACCTTGTCCGCATTGACATGAGCGAGTTTATGGAAAAGCACTCGGTTGCGCGGCTTACCGGAGCGCCTCCGGGGTACGTCGGGTACGAAGAGGGAGGCGTGTTGACCAACAAGGTCCGCAGGAAGCCCTACAGCGTCATTTTGCTGGACGAAGTCGAAAAGGCGCACCAGGATGTATTCAACCTTTTTCTCCAAGTGCTTGACGACGGCCGGTTGACGGACGGACAGGGCAACACGGTCAATTTCGCCAACACGATCATCCTCATGACCTCGAATCTCGGGGCCGAAAAGATTGAACCGGTCGAGACGGAGGAAGAAAGACAACAGATGAACCGGGCGATCATGGACGCGGTGCGCGCTCATTTCCGCCCCGAGTTTCTCAACCGTCTGGACGACATACTGATTTTCAACCAGCTTACCCTCGACGCGATGGTTCCCATCGTGGATATCCAGCTCAAGAGGCTGCAGAGCCTGGTGGCCGACAGGGATATCGTTCTGGATGTCTCCGAGGAGGCCAGAGTATTTCTTGCCGAAGCGGGCTTCAACCCGCTCTACGGCGCAAGGCCGCTCAAGAGAGTGATCCAGTCAAGAGTTCAGGACCCGATGGCCGAGGGGCTCCTTGCCGGAAGGATTCAGGAAGGCCGCACGGTGGCGATCACCGCCCGGGGAGGAGTGCTGGCCATTCGGGACGCCGAAGAGGACGCGGCCCTGCAGGAGGCTGAAGCCGCTCAGGCCGAAGCTGAGGCGCAGGCTGCTCCTGCGTCCGATGAGGGGGGCGAACCGGAAACCGCCGTTACGGAGGAATCGGCGTCCTGATGAGCGGGACGAACATTCGGGATAGAGAGGCGCGCGGCACGGAGGTCTTCCGAGCCTCCACGCCGGCGGCGGGGCTCGGCAAGGGGCGGTAGGGGGCTCGCCCGGGGGGGATGCGCCGGGTCGCGGAGAACAAAACACGCTGGAGGGGGCGGG
>JAJFVB010000124.1 GCA_021372055.1 Desulfobacteraceae bacterium
CCCGCTCTTTGGTGTCCTGAGAGGTATCAACTTGAACGCAACTCAGTATAAATCCCCCGCCTTCGATTGGCAGGCGTCAGTCCGGCGCGCCGCCGGGCTGGCGCTTTCTTCCCCGGTAGCTCCAAGATAGCATAAACCTTCGCCAGAAATAACACTTGTAAACCAATAAAAGGATCTTATTCTCAACCTAACAGCCTAAAAATGTGCTGTTATTTTCTATAAAAACTGTTTAACAGGGCAACCTTGGGGGCCATTATGAAAGCATTGATTGTCATTGCATCTGTCATGCTCATCCTTGGTGTCGCATGGAGTTTTGGATTCTCAAAGGACAAAAAAGCGACTCCTGCTGGGACATCCGATCCCGAACACGATCGACTGGCCGGGGCCGTCTTCGCCGGAGGCTGTTTTTGGTGCGTTGAGGCGGATTTCGAAAAACTTGACGGCGTGGTCGAAGCCGTCTCCGGGTATACGGGAGGGACCGTCGAAAATCCAACCTATGAGCAGGTCTCTGCGGGTGGGACGGGTCACCTGGAAAGCGTCAGGGTAATCTATGATCCCGACAGGATTTCCTATAAGGAATTGCTCGATTTCTTCTGGAAGCATATCGACCCCACGGACGCGGGAGGGCAGTTTGTCGACCGGGGCGGCCAGTATCGAAGCGCAATCTTCTATGAAAACGAAGAACAAAAAAAGCTTGCGGAGGAGTCCAAGCGGGAACTGGAAAAATCCGGTCATTTCGACAAGCCTATTGCCACCGAAATCCTTGCCGCCTCGAAATTCTACCCGGCAGAGGAGTACCATCAGAATTACTACAGCAAAAACCCGATCCGGTACAAATACTACCGCTACGGTTCGGGGAGGGATCAGTTTCTTGCCAAGGCTTGGGGGAATGTGAAAACCTCGAAGGCAAAGGCGGTCGCACATGCTGGGACCTACTCCAAACCCGGGGAGGAAGCACTGAGAAAAACCCTCACTCCGCTGCAGTACAAAGTCACCCAGGAGGAAGGAACGGAGCCCGCATTTCGGAACGAATACTGGGATAACAAAAAAGAAGGCATCTACGTGGATATCGTCTCCGGTGAGCCGTTGTTCAGTTCGCTGGACAAGTACGACTCGGGTACGGGATGGCCGAGTTTCACCCGTCCTCTGGAACCCGACAACATAGTCACCAGGGAAGATCGCAAACTTCTGTTCCTGTCGCGCACCGAAGTGAGGAGCAGGCATGGTGATTCGCACCTCGGCCATGTTTTCGATGACGGTCCTCCGCCCGGCGGGCTGAGGTACTGCATGAATTCCGCAGCTCTCCGGTTCATCACGAAGGAGGACTTGGAAAAGGAAGGCTATGGCCGATATGCCGGGATCTTCTCCTCGGAGCAGAAGCAGGCACAGGCCTCCAGGTGAGATGATCGAAGGGGGGGCGTCACAGAGCGCGCGCACCCGTAAAAAAGGAAAGGCCAGACCAGGATCATCGGGGGGATTGTCCTGGTCTGGCAAGGGGAGGGTGTTGGGGAACTCCTAAGGTGTCTTGAGAATAAAGCCTGCCACTTTTCCGTGCAATTGGACCTTAGTCCAATACCATAAATAAGAGCCCAAAATTCCAGCAGCCGGTTCATTGCGCTTTCCATGTTGCGCTCAGTCCGGGAAGGGAGGACTTTTCCTGTAGGCTGCACACATATCGGCAAAGTTGACATGTCCCGAAGACTCAATTCTTCAGAGCTGCTCTGCAAAAGTCCTGAAATCCAGGAATCAACCGTCTTGGAAAGCAGGAATCGTCGCGTCCTCCTTTTCGGAAGACCTCGGATTGGTTCCCCACAACTGGCCTGCAGATCGAGCGTGCTTTGCATCATGGCTCGGGTACGTTAATTGCATGGCCATAGGGTCACGAGTCTGTTCGATCTCTGAGCGATAACGCAGGATAGTCTTGCGAACCACGACTGAAGCGGTCATTACCGGGTCTTTCGCTCCACTTTCGATATCTCGTCCATTCCGGATCATCGGCGTATCGCGCGTGCGGAATGGGGATGGAATAATTCTCAAGCGATATGCAGGATTTTGCATGCACGACGCGTTGGCCAGACAACTGACTGATTTTCAGGACACCGCGCGGAGCAGTTCGGGGCTGCTGAAGGCACGGGGGCAAAATAATCCGAAGAAGGTCTATATCCACATTGGCGGGATCCATGCGAGCAAGGTTCCCGTTGTCATAGAAACCGTTCTTGGATCTTGTGTGGCGGTCTGTCTCTACGATCCGATTACCCGGATCGGCGGCATGAACCATATTCTGATGCCGGGAAAGCCCGACTGGAAAAACTTCGATTCCGTGACACGCTACGGGATCAACGCCATGGAACTACTGATCAACAGGATTTTGACACTGGGGGGAGAGCGCAGGAGGCTCTTGGCAAAAGCCTTCGGAGGCGGCCACGTTATTCCGGTAATTTCCAAGGAAAACGGTGTCGGAACCAAGAACATCGAATTCGTACTTGAATTCCTCCACATGGAATCGATCAAACTGGTCAGTCATGATCTTGGCGGCCATGATACGCGCAAGATTCGTTTTCAGACGGACACGGGAGAAGTGCTTCTCAAGCGCATTCCTCCATCCTTCTATCCCACGATCACCCAAGAGGAAACAAAGGTTTACAATAGAGTGAAAAAGGAAGCGGATCGCGTAGGATCTGTCACTCTATTTGATTAGTCCTTTGAAGACGCTTACGGGCCATGATTCTCAAGGAGAACGTTGCCTCCCCCGGTTGAGCCTGTCTCTGGATGACGGAGAACGCCCGCAGTACATACACCCGGCCCCCGGCGCTTGTCGTCAGGTGCGGCCGATTATTTCTGCACAGCTGACAGGTTTTTTGCTGCGGTGGTGCGGCAATCCGCCCCGCCAAGTCTCCTCGTCCTGGACTGGATGATGCCGGGCAATGGGCTAAGCTTATGCAGAAAATTGCATATTCTCAAGCGCAGTCTGCCTTTCTATGTGATCCTCCTCTCGGAGGGCGGAAAGCAGAGTGAGATCATCCGCGGTCTTGAGGCGGGCGTGGATGATTATCTCAAGAAACCTTACGTCACGAGGAACTTCTTGCCCGGATAAAGATCGGGGAACGCATTCTTGATCTCATGGCGGCTGTTGCCGCACAGAAACTGCAGGGTGTGCTGGAAATGGCGGGTGCCGTGTGCCATGAGTTGAACCAACCATTGCACGTGGTATCGGGATATTCCGAAATGCTGCTCGATGAGATTGACGCAGGCAATCCTCTGGCGGACACCCTGCGGATAATCAAGACGGAAATAGACAGGATCGGGATACTCACGCACAGGATCATGCACATAACGGCGTACAAGACGAAGAGCTATCTTGGTGGACGAAATACCATCGTTGATATTGAGCAGTCATCCGCGCACGACCTTAAGAGATGCCGCAATGTACTCAAAGGCAAGGAGAGTGGGCGATGGTAAAAAGAATTCTCGTGGTCGAGGACGAGACGCATATTCGCAAGATGATGGAGGCGGCTTTTTCGCGGTCGGGATTCGAAGTCCATTGCGTGGGCAGTGCCGAGGATGCTCTGGAATTTGTGGAGACTCGCCGTTACATGATCTTTTTTCTTGATTTGAACCTGCCGGGAATGAACGGGATCGATTTATGCCGTCTGATCAGAAAGGACAATCCTTTTACGATCTGCTTCGCGGTGACGGGCTTTTCAACGACCTTCGAGGTTTTCGACTGCAGGGACGCGGGCTTTGAGGACTATTTTACCAAACCGGTCGAGATAAAGGTGCTCATAGGCGCCGCTGAGAGAGCATTTGAAAAACTGGCGCGTTGGAGGCGTGACGACACGAAGTGGTGGCTCAATTCACACAATTCGCAGGTTGTTTAAATTCCTCCGGGGTGGGTGGGGGTGATGGCTGGAGGAAAAAATCTGTAGGCACTCGTTGTCTGGGGTATTATCACATCGAATTTTCCATAATGCCGGAAGAGTCTCAAGAAATCAATGAAAGCAAGGTATTCGAAGATAAACTGCACAAGGGTTTGTTATTAATTTCTCTTGACTTCGGACAAGCCTCATTCTAGGATAATTTCGTCTTATTTGGGCACGCGGAGGGTTTTTTGGCTCGCTGAGTGTGAATCTTTTCACGCCTGACCGAAAGGAGAGATCTGCTTAATCGGCCGTTAGTCAAGTAGTAGACCAAGGCATCTATTCCAGAGGAGGATGGGAACAGGCAAGGCGGAAACGCCGGCCGAGCAATGCGCTTCGAGCGATCCGAGACGAACTGGTTTTAATACGCGCACGCACGCTGAGTAACGCTCTTTTTTACAGTTGAAACGCATATAGTAAACTGACGGTGGCAGCCCATCAAGTTCTTATTCTATCAGGAGGATTTCATGAGTAATGGTGTCCCTTCTTTTGATGCTCTTATGCCCAAGGACATGGCCGTTAAGGCAGAAAATGTCGGGATTGCGAAAGCTGGTTTGGGCGCTTACAAGATGTTCGCTCTGGCGATCCTTGCCGGAGCATTCATCGCGATGGGTGCCAATTACGCGACAACGGTTTGGTCAGGGTTGGCCGCAGCGGGTGTGCCTTACGGTCTCCAGAGACTTGCCGGCGGTCTCGTGTTCGCCACAGGCCTCATCATGGTTGTCATCGGCGGCTCGGAACTCTTCACCGGTAACTGCCTCATCCCGATGGCATGGGCCAATAACAAGGTCACAACGGGCGCTATGCTCCGCAATTGGGTGATAGTCTACTGCGGCAACTTTATCGGTTCAGTATTGACTGCCTATATGGTTTTTCTTGGCGGGCAGCACAAAATGGGAGCTGGCGCAGTCGGTTTGAGTGCCTTGGGGATAGGTGTTGCGAAGACAAGCCTCGATTTCATACCATGTATCTGTCTAGCCATATTCTGTAACGCGCTCGTTTGTATGGCGGTCTGGATGTGCTTCGGTGCCCGCAGCAGTGGTGACAAGGTGCTCGTCATTCTGCCGCCTATCTCGGCATTTGTTGCCTGCGGCTTCGAGCACTGCGTGGCCAACATGTACTTCATTCCGTCGGCACTGTTTATCAAGGATTTCGATCCGGTCTACTTTGCGACGGTTGCCGAGAAGCTGAAAGACGGAGGCGCAATTCTAACCTGGGGCAATTTCATTTCCCGGAATCTCATACCCGCTACGATTGGTAATATTATCGGCGGTGCGCTCATGGTCGGTCTCATGTATTGGTTCATCTTTCTGCGTCCCTCCTGGACTGGAAAGAAAGCCGAGAGCGGAGCGCAGCCGACCGTTAAGTAGAGAATTTCCGTTCCGGCTAAATCTAAGTGAGTGTGGTCAAGCACCCGTTCGGCAGCGATGCCGGCGGGTGCTTTTTTATGCTTCCTTCGAGTCTTTTCTGAAGAAGAGCCCCGCATTTGCCATTCCTGCCGGATGTCGTATGGCCGGGAGTGAGCGCGGGATTGGCGTTCGCGTATGGAGGTCCTTGCTTCGGGGAGAATTCGAATTAGAAAAAGGCGGGGCCGGATGTACATCCGGCCCCGCTCGAAAAATCAGGCAACCGTGGATTATGCGCCGGCGCCGGCGCCTTTTTCCAGCTTGACTGCGCAGATCTTGTATTCCGGGATCTTTGCCTGCGGATCAAGCGCGGCGATGGTCAGGTTGTTTGCAGGCGCTTCGGAGTAGTGGAAGGGAAGGAATACCATTCCCAGGTCCATTACTTCGCCGATCTGTGCTTTCGCAAAGAGAGACCCTCTGCGCGATGTTACCTTTACCATTTCTCCGTTGGCGAGTCCGAGTCTTGCCGCGTCTTCACGGTTCACCTCGACGAAGCATTCCGGGGCGCACCCGTTGAGGCCTTCCGAGCGGCGGGTCATGGTTCCCGTGTGATACTGGAACAGGACCCTGCCGGTCGTGAGCAGGAAAGGATACTCGGCATCGGGAAGCTCCGCAGGGGGTATCCATTCGATCGCGTGGAATTTGCCTTTGCCACGGACGAACTTATCCTTGTGGAGATACCTCGTTCCCGGATGATCTTTCGTGGGACAGGGCCACTGCAAGCCGCCCTTGTCAAGGCGTTCGTAGCTCATGCCCGCGTAAGAAGGGGTAATCCCGGTCATTTCATCAAAGACCGCCTCTGCGTTGGGGTACTTCATCGCATATCCCAGGCGGGATGAGATGTCGCAGATGATTTCCCAGTCCGGGCGTGCCTGCCCGGGAGGCTCGACGGCTTTCCGAACCCGCTGCACGCGACGTTCCGTATTGCTGAAAGTACCCTCTTTTTCGGCAAAGCTCGATGCGGGAAGCACGACGTCGGCGAGCGCGGCGGTCTCGGTCAGAAAAATGTCCTGAACCACCAGGAAATCGAGCCTTTGGAGACCTTCCTTCACGTGGTGCAGGTCGGGGTCGCTTATCATCGGGTTTTCTCCGACGACATAGAGGCCCTTTACCTGGCCCGTGGTTGCCGCGTTGATGATTTCCACAATCGTCAAACCGGGCTTTTCCGGGATGCGGTCGACGCCCCAGTACTTTGCGAATTTCTCGCGTACTTCGGGCACGGTGACATTCTGGTATGCGGTCAGCACATTGGGCAGGCAGCCCATGTCGCAGGCCCCCTGGACGTTGTTCTGTCCCCGGAGAGGATTCACGCCGCCGGACTCGATGCCGATGTTGCCGCAAAGCATCGCCAGGTTTGCAACGCTTTTCACCGCGTCCGTGCCGTTGATGTGCTGGGTAATACCCATTGCGTAAGCGATCGCAGCAGCAGGGGCCGCCGCGTAAAGCCGGGCGGCGTCGATCAGGTCGGCAGCGGGGATTCCGGAAATCTCCTCGACCCTCTGGGGCGTGTAGGATGCGACGGCTTTTGCCAGTGCATCGAAGTCCTCGGTGCGTTGCTCGACATACTTCTTGTCGTAGAGCCCTTCGCTGATGATGACGTTCATCATTCCGTTGAGCCATGCCACGTCGGAGCCCGGCTTCTGACGGAGCCAGACCGCGGCGAAATCGACCAGGTCGATTCTGCGAGGGTCAACCACGATGAGCTTGGTCTTGCCGCTCACCACGCCCCGCTTGATGAAAGTCGAAATGACGGGATGCATCTCCTGTGTATTGGACCCGGTCAGCAGGATGACATCCGAGGTTTCGAGTTCCTCGATCGAGTTGGTCATTGCTCCACTCCCGAAAGCGGCAGCCAGACCGACCACCGTCGAGGAGTGTCAGAGACGTGCGCAGTGATCGACGTTGTTCGTGCCGATCGCCGTGCGCGCCAGCTTGGACAGCAGATAGTTTTCTTCATTGGTGCAGCGGGCCGAGGAAAAAACGGCAAGAGAATCGGGTCCGGATTCCGCCTTGATCTTGCCGAATTTCTCCGCAACGAGGCCAAGCGCCTCATCCCAACTGGCTTCGGTCAGTTTCCCGTGTTTCTTGATGAGTGGCGTCTTGAGCCTTTCGGGATGGTGGATGAAATCCATTCCGAAGCGCCCCTTTACGCAGAGACTGCCGTGGTTCGGCCCCGGAAGAGCCGGGTTGGACGTGACCTTTATGACCTGTCCGTCCTTCACGTTCAGTTCCAGTTGACAGCCTACGCCGCAGTAGACGCAGGTTGTCGGCACCTTGTTGATTTCCCATGCACGGCCCTTGAAACGCGACTGTTTGTAGCTCAGCGCCCCGGTGGGGCATGCGGCGACACATTCACCGCAGAACACGCAGTTCGAATCCTTCAGCGGACTGTTGTCGAAAGTCGTTATGTAGGAATCCGAACCACGCGCCGCGATGTCGATCACGCCGTTTACCTGAACCGAGAGACAGCCTCGAACGCAGCGACCGCAAAGCACGCACTTGTTGTGGTCCCTGACGATCATCGAGCTGGATTCGTCGATAGTTTTCGGCGCGTAATCGGTTTTAAAGCGCACCGTTTCGATTCCATGCTCGTAGACGAGACTCTGGAGTTCGCATTCCCCGTTTTTCTCGCAAACGATGCAGTTGTGGTCGCCATAGGCGAGCAGGAGTTCGAGCACGGTCTTCCGCACCCGTGCGAGCCGTTCCGTGTGGGTTGAGACTTTCATCCCGTTGGTGGCCGGCGTCGTGCACGAAGGCGGAAGCCCGCGCATGTTTTCGATTTCCACGATACAAAGACGGCATCCGCCGTAGGGAGGCATGTTGGGATGATAACATAGGGTCGGAACCTTTATGCCATTCTCCCGGCAAACCTCTAGCACGGTTTGCCCTTTTCTCCCCTGGACATTTATTCCATCAATTGCCATGTCAAGTTTATCGTTCATCGTATTTTATCTCGCTTCCGTTAGTCGATTGCGTGAAATCGGCATGCCAGAATGCACGAACGGCATGCGATACACTTCTCCTTGTCTATCCGGGCGAATTCTTTCTTCTTCCAGGTAATTGCGTCGGCTGGGCAGGCCTTTAGGCAAGTACCGCATTTCGTGCAGTTGTCTTCGTTGACTTCGAATTTCAGGAGGCGCACGCAGACCCTGGCGGGACATTCCTTCCTGAGTATGTGGGCTTCATACTCGTCGCGGAAATACCTCACGGTGGAAAGGGCCGGATTGGGCGCCGTCTGTCCAAGGCCGCACAGGGAGCCTGCCTTGACGTCCTCAGCCAACTGAACAAGTTGATCGATGTCCTCCAGGGTTGCCGTGCCATGCGAAACATCCGTCAGAATTTCCAGCATCTTCTTGGTGCCCAGGCGGCAGGGAACGCATTTGCCGCACGATTCCTTCTGGGTGAAGGTGAGGAAAAACTTGGCCATGTCGACCATGCAGGTATTTTCGTCCGTTACGATGAGACCGCCCGATCCCATGATTGCACCTAACTGGGTCAGGTTTTCGTAGTCCATCGGAACGTCGAAATGCGAGAACGGGATGCAGCCCCCGGAGGGACCACCCGTCTGGGCAGCCTTGAATTTGCGCTTGTTGGGTATCCCGCCGCCGATATCCTCGATGATTGTGCGCAGAGGCGTTCCCATCGGGATTTCGACAAGGCCGCTGTAGGAGATCTTGCCGGCCAGGGCGAAGACCTTCGTGCCTTTGCTCTTTTCGGTCCCGACCGATGCGAACCATTCTCCGCCCTTTGTCATAATGACGGGGATATTGGCGAAGGTTTCGACGTTGTTGATGTTCGTCGGCTTTCCGAAAAGTCCCTTGATCGCGGGGAACGGCGGACGCGGATTAGGCATGCCGCGCCTGCCTTCGATCGATGCCATCAGGGCCGTTTCCTCGCCGCAGACAAACGCGCCGGCGCCGAGCTTCACCTTGATGTCGAAGTCAAAATTCGAACCGAAAATGCCCTTGCCGAGGAAACCGCGCTCCCGGGCCTGGTCGATGGCGATCAGGCATCGCTCGTAGGCCATCGGGTATTCGGCGCGGACATAGATATAGGCCTTGGTGGCCCCGATCGTATAGCCGCCTATCATCATGCCTTCGAGCACGCTGTGCGGGTCGCCTTCGAGAACGGCGCGGTCCATGAACGC
>JAJFVB010000317.1 GCA_021372055.1 Desulfobacteraceae bacterium
TAGAGAAAAACGCTCATGAGAAAAGCTTTCTGCCTCCTTCTGATCCTGACTTCCCTGATGCTCGCCCTGCCCTGTTCGGGTTCATCCAGGGAACGCATGCCGGTTCCTCCCTCCAACAAACGCCCGGACGCCTCGGAAATCGAAAGGGCGGAGAAGATGTACTACCTGATCCGGCGTGAGAACCGCCGGATCGCCTGGGACAACTGCCTGGCGAGGAAAGCCTTTCTGCGCGCAAAGGAGCTCGTTACCAAAGGCTATTTCGATCATCGGGATCCGGTAACGGGGCGCAACCCGGTCTATGCAAGGCTGCACGAGGACTGCTTCCGGGACGCCGCCACCTTTGGAGAAAACCTCACGATGGGAGCCGATACTCCTGAAAATATTCACAAAGCGCTTATGGACAGTCCCACCCACCGTAAAAATATAATAAATCCAAGCTACAGCCGAGTGGGCGTTGGCTGCTACGAAGATATCTGCGTCGAGTTGTTTGCCGGATTCTAGGAATTCATGCACAACAACCGGGCCGATGTCCATGCAGCAACGCCTGCGATGCGCCCCGTTTTGATTCTTGACGCCAAGCCGGTATTGATGTAAACGAAATTAATTGTGAAATTTAACTCATTCTCACATGGGCTTCGATTTCCAGCTGGATCGTTTTGGTGGAAACGGAGGAGACCCCGCTAACTGCTGTGGAGGATTTAAGGATGAAGGAAAAAATTCAATCCCCAATCACGAATGTGTCCACTCTGGACAACTACCAGATCAGAGACTACAGCCAAGGGTTTTCCTGGTGGGGGCCTTCTCCCGAAGAAGCCAGGAAGATAATGGTCAAGAAGCCCAAGGCGCTCTCCGACAAAAGGACGACCCTCAAAGAGGCCGTGAACAAATACGTCAAGGACGGGATCAACCTGGCCATCGGCGGCTTTGTCAACACACGCCCGCCCGTGGCGACGATCCATGAGATTATCCGCAAGGGCGCCAAGGACCTCAGCCTCTCCTTTCAGTCGAATTCGATCTGCCCCGAACTCCTTGCGGGCGCCATGCTTGTCAATCCCGGCCATCTTTCCATAAAGCGCGTCGAGCTTGCCTGGTGGGGGTATGAAGTCATCGGAATCGCTCCCCTTTTCCGGCACCTGTGCGCAAACTCCATGATCGAGCTCGACGACTACACGAATTACGGCATGGCGGCACGATTCAAGGCGGCGGCAATGGGACTCGAATTCCTGCCCGTACGCGACCACGGCGGCGCGGACATGGAACTGGTGAACCGCGGGAAAATGATCGAGAGCCCTTTTTCGGGGAAGAACACCTACCTCGTTCCCGCCTGCTATCCCGACGTCGGCATTCTGAGCGTCACCGCGGCGGACCAGCACGGAAACTGCCGCATATTCGGCGCTCACTGTACCTGCCCCGAGATCGCCATGGCGGCCGCCCACACGATTGTGACCGCGGAAACGGTCATTTCGAACGAAAACATCCGCACATATCCGAACCTGACGGAAATTCCCTACACGGCGGTCGACGCGATCGTCGAACAGCGCTTCGCGAGCTATCCCGGCGCTTCTTACGGCAACTACTGGTTCGACATGGAACACATCCTGATGTTCCGGAGCGCCTCCGAGGAATTCAGGAAGAGCGGAAACGCGGACGCCCTTAAGAAGTACTACGACGAGTACATCTTCGGGTGCGAGACGCACGACGACTTCCTCGCCAAGCTGCCTTACAAGACGCTTAAGAAAATCAGGGAGATGGACGGCGGCCAGCCGATCATCCTGTCCTGAGCCGTTTGCCCGCGTAATGCCAAATATGATGGAGGAATGACAGATGTCTGAACATACACCGTTTGAAATGATCGCCTACACAGGTTCGAGAGTGCTCGAGGACAATACCATCGTATTCGTGGGCACCGGGCTCCCGATCATCGCTTCGATTCATGCCCAGCTGACCCATGCGCCCGGACTCGGAATCATCTTCGAAGCCGGTCCCCTGACCCCCATCCTCGACATGGGAATGCCGCTTTCCGTCGGCGATACCCGCGCATGCCGCAAGGCATGCTTTCTCAAGGGACTCTGCTCGGTGTTCGAACTGACCCAGAGGGGCCACGCCGACTACGCTTTCATCGGTGGAGCGCAGATCGACATGTACGGCAACGTCAATTCGACCTTCGAGGGCGGGACCTACAAGGCGGCAAAGACCCGGTTCCCCGGAAGCGGCGGGGCCGGCGCCATGGCGGCGAACTGCGAAAAATCGATCATCATCATGGCCCTCGAACCCCGGCGGTTCACTCCGAAGCTGCAGTTCCTCACGAGCATCGGCTACGGCGACGGCACCCCGGACTACAGGGAAAAATCGGGCGTCATGGGCTCCGGTCCCTATCGCGTGATCACCAACGAAGCCCTTTTCGGCTTCGATGACGCGACCCACCGCATGGTGCTGCTCGAAGTGGCCAAGGGCAGGACGGCCGAGGATATCCAGAAGAAGGTGAGCTTCGAGCTGCTGATATCTCCGGACCTCAAGGAAATGGTCGAACCGAGTGACAAGGACCTCAAACTGCTGAGAGAGGAGTGCGACCCCGACGGGTACTTCCTCGCGAGGAAGCTCAAATAAGGATCGCGCTGTTGTGATAAAGCTTTTATCCGGTTTCACCTGGACCCCCTCGCCAAACCGTGAGGGGGTTTTCTCCCTCTTGATCGAACTCTCCGACGGGAGTTGAGCATTCCATTTCGAAGCGTTATTGTATTTTCCGGAAAAAAACTTTAAAAACAGCCCATGCACCTCCAGGTCAATCCTTAGAATACTCCGGCAGCACGAAGAGCTTCAAAGAGGGACGCCCGCATGGCGAAAATACCGGAAAATTATCTGCCTCCAAAGGAATTATGGCCTGAATTCACGGTCCCGGAAGAATTCGCGGACACTCCGCGCAAGTTGAACCTTGCCGATTTCCTGCTCGACCGCCACATCCGGGAGGGCCGGGCCGATCACATTGCCATCAAGTTCCAGAACCGGGTATTCACCTACGGACTCCTTCAGACTCTGGTCAACAAATTCGCAAACGGCCTCAAGACGGCCGGAGCCGAATCCCAGGACAGGATTGGAATCCGGCTCGTCAATTCCCCACAGGCGCTCGTCACGATCTTTGCCATAGAAAAGATCGGCGCCATCCCCGTGCCGACATCGCCTCTGTGGTCGTCGGAGGAGCTTTCCTTCGTCGTCAACGACTCCGAGATGAAGTTCCTCGTCGCCAATGTTTCGCTGATCGGCCCGGTGGAGGACGCGAAGCAGAATTTCACGGAAGGCACGCGCGTAATCGTGATCGGGGGCAACCCCGAAGACGTTCGCAGGGCGGGGGATCTGTCCTTCGAGGAAATGAGCGAGCAGGGCTCTGCCGGGCTCGAAGCGGAAATGCTGGACGAATGGGACATCGGCGTCATCCTCTATACATCCGGCACGACGGGGATGCCGAAGGGGTGCGTGCACTACATCCGGCCGACGGCCATCGTGGCGCGGATGGTGAACCGTTACGTCTACGGACTCGGACCCGGCGACATTCTCGGCGGTGCCGCACCGGTCTCGTTCGCCGCGGGATTCGGCACTTTTGCCATCATTCCCTTCGAGGGGGGGGCGGCCGTTTCGCTGCTTCCGAGGTTCAGCCCCGCGGATATGATGGAAACGATCCAGAAGCACCAGGTAACCGTTCTGACCGGTCTTCCGACGGCATACAGGGGACTGCTCCGCTTCCCCGACTTCAAAAAATACGACCTCAGCTCCATCCGGCTCTATACGTCGGGCGGAGACACGCTGGGGGCGGAGACCTTCCACCTCTGGAAAAACCTCACAGGCAAACCCATCTGGGAAGGCCTCGGAGGGACCGAACTACTGCATCTGGTCACCTCCAACACGATGAACAGGGAGCCTGTTGCAAACTCGATCGGTCAGGCGCTCCCGGGTGTGGTCGTCAGGGTCCTCGACCCCGAAGGCAGGGAGTGCAAGCCCTTCGACATCGGCAGCATACTGCTCAAATGCCCCTCCGGCACCATTTACTGGAAGTCCAACATCAACGGGTCCAAGCTGCTCGATTCTCAGCGCGCAGCGGTCGTTGACGGCTGGAACCGCATAGGCGACGCGGTTTACAGGGACGATAAGGGCAACCTCTTTTTCGTATCCCGCGAAGACGACATGATCAAGACATCCGGATACAGGGTAAGCCCGGCGGAAGTCGAGGCCGCTCTCGCAAGACACCCCGTCATAGCGGACGTGGGCGTTGTGGGCATACCGGATGTGGAAAAAGGACAGATTATAAAAGCGGTTGTGGTCTTGAAGCAGGGCTATCAGGCAGACGACAGGATGTCCGAAGAGATCAGGAAATTCGCAAAGAAGTCCATTGCCATATACAAGCTGCCGAGAATTTTCGAATACGTCGAAAGCCTCCCGCGCACGCCCACCGGAAAGCTCCTGAGGCGCAAGCTGCGAAACCAGCCCGCACAGGTTTCCACGCGGTTCCCGTGCGTCCCGGCCGAGAACACGTCGTCCTGACGGCAGGACCCCGTCGCTTGACCGGATTGTGCGCCTTCCGAGGGGGATGGCATGCCCCCCATTCCCGCGGGGTACTCCGGAAAGGACGGATGAAGGGCTATCCTCGGAATGCCGCCCTACGGCTTCGTTTCTTCGAGATACGTGCGGGCCATGTTGTCAAGCATCGCATGAAACTCCTCATGCCTTCCCGGTCCGATCTTTTCCTTCTCGAACTTTTCGAACTCGTTTGCTATCGACTCCTGCTTTTCGGGCCGGATCTTATCCTCGGCAATGGGGAAAAGCACGTTGTTTTCCTTCCAGATATGGCTCCGGAGCAGATCGGCATACTGGAGCACCGGGGTGGTCAGCAGCACGAGGGACTCAGGGTTGCCGCTTTCGTGCGCTTCGATCAACCGCGCGATGTCGCGGATGAAGTTGCGGCCCCGGTCGTGCTCGGAGAGCATCACGCCTATCGGTCCGCCCTGTCTCGGAATGCCTGCCTCCTCCAGGGCCGGGAAAAGAATATCCTCCTCTTTTCCGTGATGGCACTGATCCACAAAAACACGAAGGAATTCCAGTATCTGTCTGAGGTGGTCAGTAGGGACGGTTTCACCGGCCAGGATTTTTTCGGAGATTTTTTCGAGCACATCGAGCACCAGGAGGATTCCTTCGTGCTCTGCCCTGAGTTCTTCGGTAGGCGTCATTCGCTTTTTCCTTCAGTGAATGGGTATGGCTTCTCGGCCTCATCTATTCTCGTCTTTATCGATATATTATGCATTTACAGCGGGCTTGCAATTGTTTACAGCATCGCGCACCGGGCTTTCCGGGTGATCCGGAAATGCAAAGAAATGTAAAGACCTTTGCCTATGTTTCCCAAAATCGGTACATTAAGATCCCTTTCGGCCAAGTGCCCAGCGGTTCCCGGACGAACTTTCGGAGCGAGGTGAAAATGGCGCAAAGGTTTTTTCACCCTTGCTTCTTTGCAGCAGCGGCACTGCTTTTTCTTTTTTCCGTCTTTTCTCCCGCCTCACCCTGCCGGGCCTCCCTCCGACCGGACGAAATCGCCGTCATTGCCAACGGGAATGTGGAGGCAAGCGTATCTCTTGCCAGATTCTACATGGAGAGCAGGGGGATTCCCGCCGAACGCCTCCTTGTGCTTTCACTGCCGGCCACGGAGAACATAAGCCGCTCGGCTTATGAAAAGGATGCGCTCCTGCCCGTGCGCGATTTCCTGAAGGGAAGCTCCGGAACCGGCGTGCGCTGCCTCCTCACCATGTACGGGATTCCCCTCAGCGTTGCCCAGCCCGACCTGACGCCACGGGAGAAAGCGGAACTGGACCAGCTCCGGACATGCCTGGCCGTTCTTCGGGCTCACGGGAAGACGGCTCCGGGCATGGCGCTCAGGAATGAGCTCCATCGGGCCGCCGCCATGAACCTGCGGGAGATCGCACGATTCGACAAGTCAAACCAGGCGGCCTCCTTCGACTCCGAACTCTCCCTGGCCCTGGAGGAAAATTACCCGCTGGATGGATGGCTGCCCAACCCGGACTTCCTCGGATACCGAAACATCAAGATCCGGAACATGCCCGCAAAAACATTCATGGTTTCCCGGCTGGACGGACCCACGCCCGCGATCGTTTCGAGAATTATCGAAGATTCGCTGCAAGCGGAAGCCCAGGGGCTAAGGGGCACGGCCTATTTCGACGCCCGAGGCCCGATGTCGTCCAGGGAAGGGTTGCGCGGCTACGCGCTCTATGACGCTTCCATTCACCTTGCCGCTGAAGCCGTTCGGGCAAGCCGGAAAACCGAGGTGGTTCTCGATGAGAGCGACGCCCTCTTCAAACCGGGCCAGTGCCCCAATGCGGCCCTCTACTGCGGCTGGTACAGCCTCGGGAAATACATCCCCGCCTTTTCCTGGGTGAAGGGCGCGGTCGGCTATCATATCGCGAGCGCGGAATGCACCACTTTGAAAAGAAGCGGAAGCACGGTTTGGTGCAAGGCGATGCTTGAAAACGGGGTTGCGGCGACGATAGGCCCCGTCGGTGAGCCCTATGTCGAGGCTTTTCCGGTCCCGGAGATCTTTTTCAAGGCTCTGTTAGGGGGGGACCTTACGCTCGTCGAGTCCTATTCGATATCGAGCCCTTTCCTCTCATGGAAGATGGTTCTGATAGGCGACCCTCTCTACAGGCCCTTTGCGCATTCCCCCCGATGAGCACCCTGCAGGAATGTACCGGAATGCACATGCGGCGGCAAACTCCAGTCGGCAGCACCGCCCTCCGGCCTCTGTCCAGCACCCTCGAACCAGCCCCGGAAGCCGTTTTGCAGGGGATATCCATTCTTAATTGACATCTGTGCCAAATGGTTTATCTTATAAATGCCGCGTTTCTTCCAGATCCTCTCGCGGTCCCCGGGACCGGGGATTCCGTTCGTATTGAGGCCAAGCGCAGAGAACGCATTGTTCGGTTTGAAGCGCACATCTGGCGGAGACTGGAGCGGTAATCTTAAACCTCAGGGAGGTAGGTAAAGAATGCCTACCCAATTTTGAGGCCTCTTCGGAAGCTGGACCGTCTCCCAGCCCTGAGAGGCCTTCTTTTTATGAGCCCTCAAAATCAGGCAAGATAAAAGTCCCCCCGGCCGCAGCAGCCGTCCCCGGCTCCACCCTCCCGCATCGACAGGAAAACTCTTTCTCCCCGGCGACAAGGAAAATGGACGCGTTTTCCGAGCCGGCCACAAAAATGATTCCTTGTTTCTTGTGCCGAGACATCGACAATCCGGTGTTATCCCATTAGCTTTCGAGATGAACGGATACCCCGGGCTTTCCGTTCAGCTTCGAGAAGGGTCGGCGCAGCATTTTGCAAGGTGCTTCGACCTTTGGAGAGGATGGCGGCCCAATTGGATGAAGGCCAACACTTTTGGCCAAGGCGGGAGAAACGAACCTGTGATGCGAGCCAAGGCCCGCGCCGTAAATTTGAGGACAAAGACATGAACGATCGAGCACTGACGCGTAGATAAAGGAGGCTACCAGCATGGCGGACAAACATCCGGAACTTTCCCTGGACCAGTTGCGGGCGAGCATTGAACCTCATCTGCTTCCCTTTGAAACCACCGCTTCCCTGGAGGCTCTCGAACGAAAGATCGTGGGGCAGGAACGCGCCATTGACGCCATCAGGTTTGGCATAGGAATGAAAAAGAAAGGCTACAACCTCTTCATAGCCGGTCCGGCCAAGACGGGCCTGACCGATGTTGCCCAGACATTCATCAAGGAGCAGGCCAGGAAGGAATCTCAGCCTCTGGACTGGTGCTATGTCTACAATTTCAAGGAGAAAGACAAGCCCAAAGCATTGAGCCTCTCCCCCGGGCGCGGGAAGGATTTCAAGCGAGGGATGGCGGCATTTATCAAGCAACTCGCGGAAAAGATCCCGGAGGTCTTCGGCAGCCATGAGTTCGGGGTCAAGGACAGCGAGGTGCACCAGGGGCTTGAGAAACGGCGGCAAGGTCTCATCGAAGAGCTTTCCCTCGAAGCGCAGCAGCAGGGATTCAGTCTCCAGTTTTCGCAACTCGGGATGATGCTCGTGCCGCTTGGCGAATCAGGCCAGCCGGCCACGCAGGAAGAAATGCAGGCACTGGGGCAGGAAAGAATCAATCAGCTTCGGGAAAAGAGCGAAGGCCTTCAGTCCAGAATGAAGGAAACCGTCAAGAAGATCCAGGCCGCGGAAACAGAGTTCAAGGAGGTGCACGAAAACCTCGAGCGCGAAGTGGCGCTTTTCGTTGTGGGACAGCTCATTGAGAACCTTCGCGAGAGGTTCCAAGACGAACCTCGGATTCTTGAGTATCTTTCCCTTGCGGAAGAAGACATCCTGGACAACATCGATGATTTCAAGAAGAGGCCCGAAGCCGCAATGTCTCCGGGCAGCCCCCAGGGCGGCCCTCCCGTGCCGCCTCAGGAATTGGCGCTGCGCAAATATGAAGTGAACGCCTTCATCGACCATTCGGAAACCGAAGGCGCGCCGGTCATTCTCGAATCCAATCCCTCGTACGCCAATCTATTCGGGGTGATCGAAAAACAGGCATGGTTCGGGGCAGTGGTAACCGATCACACGATGCTGAAACCCGGTTCGATGCACAGAGCCAACGGCGGGTACCTCGTGATAAAGGCTCTCGACCTCCTGCGTATGAACATCTCCTATGAGGCCCTGCAGAGGGCCCTGCGCGACGGCGAAATCAAGATCGAGGAAATGGGGGACATATACGGATTTTTCGGCACCCGTTCGCTGCGGCCCGACCCCATCCCTCTCACCCTGAAGGTGGTCCTCGTCGGCGACCCGCAGATTTACCAGCTCCTCTACTCCAATGACGATCAGTTCCAGGGACACTTCAAGGTCAAGGCTCACATGGACGGCCAGATCGACCGTAAGGACGCCACCATCCTTGAATACGCCAGGGCCATATCGCGGTTCTGCCAGGAAAACGATCTGCTGCACCTCGACCGCTCCGGCGTGGCGCGGGTGATAGAATACGCGATGGAAAAAACGGACAACCAGGAAAAACTGAGCCTCGAGTTCGAGGACATAGACGATCTGCTCACCGAGGCGGATTTTTTTGCGCGAAACGCCAATGCTTCCGTGATCGGCAAAGAGCATGTCGAAGAGGCGGTGAACAAGCGGAAATATCGAGCCAATCTTTATGAGGAACGGGTCAAGGAAGTCATCAAGAAGGACATCTTCTGGGTGGAGACCGACGGCTGGAAAACCGGGCAGGTCAACGGCCTGTCCGTGCTCATGGCGGGCGATCACGTCTTCGGACAGCCCAACAGGATCACGGGGGTGGTTTCCGTCGGCAAGGAGGGAATGGTCTCGATAGACAGGGAATCCCAGATGAGCGGCAGCACCCATACAAAAGGGCTCCTCACGCTCAGCGGATTTTTGAAAGAGCGCTTCGCCCAGGACAAACCCATAACGCTCACGGCCACGCTTTCCTTCGAACAAAGCTACGGGATGGTCGACGGGGACTCCGCGTCGAGTACGGAACTCTATGTCCTGCTGAGCGCCATTTCCGGCATTCCCATCTACCAGGGAATCGCGGTGACCGGCTCGGTCAGCCAAAAGGGTGAAATCCAGCCGATCGGAGGAGTGAACCACAAGATCAAGGGATTTTTCGATATCTGCAAGCACAAGGGGCTCACGGGAAAGCAGGGGGTCATCATTCCGTCCCGAAACGTGCGCAATCTTATGCTCGACCAGGAAGTCATAGACGCCATCAAGGAAGGGAAATTCCATATCTGGCCGGTCGAAAGGATTGAAGACGGCATCGAGATCCTCACCGGCAAAGAAGCCGGAGAGCCGCAGGAGGACGGCACATATCCCGAAGGAACAATTTTCCGCAAAGTCGACGACCGCCTCAGAGAAATACTCGAGGTTGTTCAGCGGTTCGGCAAAGGGCCGGAGGAGGAGACTCAAAAGCGGCTGGAAAAGGCATATGCCTGAGCAAACCGTCTCCGGGTGATGGATCGGTCTCTTTCATGCCATCCAGGCAAGAAGGGAGAAAACCATGGCACAGTCGGAAATCGAGCGGATGCCCATTGTTGAGCGGTGCGCGGGATGCGGCAACATTGAAGACAATGTGTGCAGAATATGGATTTCTCCCGCTGCCAAGTGGCGGCTGGGGACATGTCCGTCCGCCACCCACGTTTCGGTTGAAAAAGTTGAGACCACGGAGCAGAAAGTTCGAGTCGGGCAGCAGAAACAAAAGAAGAAGCGCGGCTGACCGGAATGAGCCCCGCGCGGTATCGCATGGAAACGCGAAACTGCGTGGGGCCTGCCCTTGCGACACTCCGACCGGAGATCTTCCGGCGGAGAAAATTCCTTCAAAATACCCAAGCCATCGAGATTTAATCTAAATTTGCCCCCCCTTCAGATATCTTTACATGGAAGAGATCGTTTCTTGCACCACTGCCTGTCGATTGAAAGTTTTCTCAGTTCAACTCACACTATGAAGAAAGGAGACAGGCAATGGTAAGTTCCATTAGTTCCGGAACAAGCTCCAGCTACCTTGAACAAATGCAAAGCAGTCTGTTCAAGGCGCTCGACAAAAACAGCGATTCGAAGCTGGACACATCGGAAGTAACACAGGCCCTGACGGGCAGCACCGAGAGCAACGATTCCGCGTCAAGTTTGCTCTCCGGCCTGGACACGGACGAGGACGGCGCAATAAGCGAACTCGAATTCGAGGCCGCCCTGTCCAAGCTCAGCCAGGAGATGAGCAGCCAGAAGTCGGAAAATGACTCGGAACTCTTCAGCAAGATCGACACTGACGGCAACGGCTCGGTCACCGAGGAAGAGTTCGTCTCCAATCGTCCGGAAGACATGTCCGAAGAGCAGGCACAGCAGATGTGGAGCAGCCTCGACACGGAAAGCACCGGAAGCCTTTCGGAGAGCGAATTCACGACGGCAATGGCAAGCCAGGCGCCTCCCCAGGGACCTCCTCCCGGACCGCCTCCGAGCGATGCCGCGACCAGCACGAGCGAGGATGAAAGTCTGACGTCGCTTGCTTCGTCGACGGACGCAACCGAGGCGACCAGCCTGTTCAGCCGGATCGATACGGACGGCGACGGCTCGGTCACCGAAGAGGAATACCTCGCCGCCCGCCCCGATGACGTGACGGAGGAGATGGCTGCGCAAATGTGGAGCACACTCGACACGGAAGGCACCGGAAGCATTACCGAAAGCCAGTTCAACACGGCGATGGCAAGCCAGGCGCCTCCCCAGGGGCCTCCTCCCGGACCGCCTCCGAGCGATTCCGCGACCGGCGAGGACGACACCGATTCCGCGACAGTCCTGTCGTCGCTGACAACGGATGATACGACCGCTTCCACAACCGAAACCGAGGACACGACGAGCTACGATCTGAAATCGCTCCTCACCGCCGCAATGGAAAGCTACTTGAAGAACAGTTCGGGGTTCTTCGCACAAAACACTGCGGCCAGCACCTTCATGTCTTCGTACGCTTAAGATTAACGGGGCGGCGGGGAAAAGCAGCAAACCATGGGCAAATTTTGCCGCCCGGGCCGGAGAGAGTAATAATCAAAAAGGCGTGGGGGTCGGGGGGTGTTTGACGACTCCCCCCGTTTCCCGCGCCTTTTTGCAAAGCGCCGAACCGCGACGGGGCCCGGTGATATCCGATTTGCAGCGGCTATTCGGCCGGATCGGCTTCGCTTACCGGCAGATTTTTGAGCTGCGAAATGATGGCCGCGGCTTTTTCGGGATTGGCTTTATTGTAGTACGCCATGACTTTGCCGGCGATGTCTCTGTGCGAAAACGGCTTTACAAGATATCCCTGGATTCCCAGCTGCAGACAATCGAGCACGGCCGCCTTATCGGAAAGGGAAGTAGCCATTATGATAGGTGTTCTGGTATCGTGCAGGCCCTCGCGTATTTCCTTCAGGATCGCGTAGCCGCTCACCTCGGGAAGCATGATGTCCAGGAGGAGAAGATCCGGTTTCCATTCCTTGAAGATGGAAATGACATAGCTGCCGTCGTTGACGAATTTTTTCTCGAAAACCTCGTTTGACAGACCGTTGTCATAGAGCACCAGCACCGCCTTGTCGTCCTCGGCGATCAATATTTTCAGCCTGTCGAATCCCGATTCCTCTTCCATCGCCTTCCTCGCAATCACATCTACGATCCCGCCGAACCGCGGCGCGCGGCGCGGTTGCAGGCGGTTATTCCACTAACCCGAGTGGTTTCGAGAGTACCAAATTTTCGGCAACAGGTCCAGTGGGCAGCAGGAAGCGGAATGCCGCGCCCGAGCCCGGCCCTTCGCTCTCGGCCCAGATTCTCCCCCCGTGCAACTGGACGAGCCTCCTGGTCAAGGCAAGTCCCAACCCGACGCCTTCGCTGCGCTCGTGACCGTTTCCCGCCTGCTCGAACGGCAGGAAAATCCGCTGCAGATCGGCGCTGCTGAGCCCGATCCCGGAGTCTTCGACGGAGACGATAACGCCCTCTTCCGTCATTGCCGCCAGAAGGAGCACCGTTCCTCCATCTTTGGTGAATTTCAGCGCGTTGGACAAAAGATTGTAGAGAATCTGCTTGAGTGCGCGGCTGTCGGCCCGGATTGTCCCGGGAATCTCCCCGATCTCGGTTCTGAGCCGGATTCCGTGCTTGATCGCCTTTTCCTTCACTACAATCAGACTTCGGGTGAGGAGTTCTCCCAGCTGGACTTCCGACAGATCCAGTTCCAGCTTGCCGGCCTCGATCTTGCTGAGGTCCAGGATATCGTTTATGAGCGACAGGAGATGCTGGGAACTCTGCAACACATCTCCGAGATACTCGGCCTGACGAGGGGTGAGTTCGCCGAAGATCCGGTCGAGGACCATCTCGGTGAATCCGATTATCGTGTTGAGAGGCGTGCGGAGTTCGTGACTCATATTCGTCAGGAATTCGCTCTTTGCCCTGTTCGCATTCTCGGCGCTCCTTGCCCGGTCCTGAGCATCGGCAAAGGATTTGGAAAGGGAGCCGATCCTCGCATCGGCCTCCGCAAGCCTGTCCCCGGCATGCTTGAGCTCTGAGATATCCTGAAGATACTCAAGCAGATGCGCTCGCCCGTCAACCATCGCGTGAGCGATCGTGATCCGCACCGGCAGGAGCTTGCCGGAGGCTGTGCAAAGGGTTCTTTCGAAGCATTTCCCTTCGGATTCGGCCGGACATGAATCCGAGCCGCAGACGGTTTCCCTGCAGGAACAACCGAGGATCTCCGACCTCACACCCCCCAGCATGCCGGCGGCTGTTGCATTGAGGTCGACCACCCGGAGACTTCCGGCGTCCACCAGGACCATCCCCACCGGGGCGGAATCGAATATTTCACGGACGACCTGCCCTGCCTCGAATCCGTTCTCAGACAATTTAGCCGGATTTACCAAAGACTTGAGGGCGGAACCCAATCCATTTGCGAATAGAGACATCTGCGGCGTTCCTTCCGATCGACCTTGGCGGACAGGACCATGAAAATCCCGGGAAGGCCGCGAAATGACCTGAACCGGCGAACGAACGCAGCCGGTCGGGCGGAACTCCGTATCGGGAAAGGGGGGCTTGGCCACCTCGGTATGCTTATTGCCAGTGGTTTTGATGAATAATCGGAGCAAAATCGGGAGGACATGAGCAAAATTCGTCCGGCTGGCGCCCTCCCGCGCACAAAAGGATTGTACCGTTCCGTTTCCGGCGGTGTGAAGAGAATCCGGAACGATTGCCTTTTGATCTCAAGTTTACCCGGTTTCTTAACGATAACTAAGGAAAGAGGGGCTATCAAACAGCATCGAGCACAAGTCCGCCCGATCCGCGCGGGTGAACGCACAAGTCCGGACCGTGGGGCGGCTGAAGAAGCACGTCCTTCCCGGAGCTTTGCGGGAATCCTCCGGCCCCCCGGCTACTCTGTTACAGTGAGTTGAATTCCATGGCTGTGAAGAGACATTTCGGCTTGGCAACCAAGCTGCACATCCTGATCATCTCGTCCATACTGATGACGGCCGTCGGGATCGCGTGGTTCGTGGTGAAGAAGGCCAAGGCCGAAAATTATGCGGACCTTCTGAGAAACGGGATAGACATCGCTTCGATAATGGCGATGAACAGCGAGTACGCGCTTTACACCGAAACGCGCGCGGCACTCGAAAGCGCCGCGGGAAATCTCAAGGGCGAAGATATCGCCTATGCCGTACTGCTCAATCGAGACAGAAACCCTCTCATCGAAAAGTGCTTTCTGGGTGAGATGCCCATACCGGGCGCCAATCGTCCGCTTGCCGATCCAAATCAGACCAGGCACTTCGATTTTTTCGACGGGAGTACCGGCAAGGGCTATGTCGAGGTCTTCGCGCCGGTGTATGCCGGTCCGGGAACGGAAGCGGGGCTTTTCCCCGAACTGGGGGCGGCAGGCCAGCAGGTCCTCGGATACGTTCAATTGGGGCTCAGCCTCGAGAGGCTGCGCAATCAGGCCAACAACTTCCTGCTCTCCATTATCCTGACGGCCTTCGCCGTCATTGCGGTGGGCATCCCGCTGACGTTCTGGGTCACGCGCAGGATAACCTCCCCGATCGGCCGGTTCGCCGAAGCCGCGCGGGACATTTCCGAGGGCAGGATCGACCAGGCTATCGAAGTCCGGAGCCGCGATGAGATTCAGGATCTCGCTGCCGCATTCAATCTCATGATCGAGCGGCTAAGGGAGTATCGCGAGCAGGTCGAAAGGCAGCACCTTACTCTGGAGGAAAGGGTCGCCCGCAGGACCCTGGAACTCGAGCACAAGACGCAGGAAGCGCAGATGCTCGCGCAGAAGGCGACCGAAGCCAGCCGCGCCAAATCTCAGTTTCTCGCCAACATGAGCCACGAGATCCGGACCCCGATGAACGGGGTTCTCGGCATGACCGAAATGCTCCTCCAGTCGAACCTCACCGAAAAACAGCACGGTTGCGCCGAAATGGTGCTGAACTCGGGCGAGGCTCTCCTGAGGGTCCTAAACGACATTCTCGATTTTTCGAAAATTGAAGCAGGCAAGGTTGACCTGGACAGCATCGATTTCAATCTTCGGGACACGATCGAGGAGGTTTTGAGCCTCCTGGCCGAAGACGCGCACAGAAAGGGGCTGGAGCTCCTGTGCCGCTTTCATCGCGATGTTCCGCCGCTTTTTAACGGGGATCCGGTCCGGCTGAGACAGATTGTCACGAACCTTTTAGGCAACGCGATCAAATTTACGGAAAAGGGCGAAGTGATCGTCCGGGTCGCTGCCCCGGAAAAGCTGGAAGGCGACACCTGGAGGATCAAAATCGAGGTGGAAGACACCGGGATCGGAATTGCTCCCGATGCGCGCTCGGCCATCTTCGAAGCCTTTTCGCAGGCCGACGGTTCGATGACGCGAAGGTACGGAGGCACCGGACTTGGCCTTGCGATATGCAGGCAACTCTGCCTGATGATGAAGGGCGACATCGAAGTCGACAGCACTCCCGGCAGGGGGAGCGCCTTTCGCATTCATTTCCAGTTGAACTCCCCGGTCGGACCGCTCCCGGTCCCGCTGCCGCTCGGAAGCGAGCTGGAGGGCCTGCGACTGCTGGTGGTGGACGACAATGCTTCGAGCCGGGCGATACTTCAGGAGCAGGCGGCGTCCTGGGGAATGATCGTTGAAACCGCTGAAAACGGCGCGCGCGCGCTCGAAATGCTCAAGGCGGCAAACGACCGCGGCGAACCCTGCGATCTCGCCGTTATCGATCATGTGATGCCGGAAATGGACGGTTTGGAACTCACCCGCCGGATTCGGGCCCGGTCCGAACTGGCGGATATCAAGCTCGTAATGCTCAACACCATGGGAGCGGGCAGCGACACGACAGACGAGGCACAGGTTCGCCTGTCCGTCTTCCCCGTCCCCAAACCCGTACGGCTGCTTCAGTTGCGCCACGCGCTCGCCCGCGCTCACAAAGGCGGCCCGGCTGGAACCGCGCAGCGCTCGGAAGAGGGTGCGCGCGCCCCCGCAACCATCGCGCGAACGGCCGAGGTTTTCGAGGGATCCGTCCTGCTTGCCGAGGACAACCACCTCAACCAGAAATTCGCCGTCGCAATGCTTCAGAGCCTCGGCATGGAAGATATAGACGTCGTAGCCAACGGACAGGAAGCGCTCGATGCCCTGGAACACAAGTCCTACAGCCTCATCCTGATGGACTGCCAGATGCCCGGGATGGACGGCTACGAAGCCACGAAGCGGATACGCCGGAACGAATCCCGTTCCATGGCCGAAGGCGTCATGACGCGTATTCCCATTGTTGCGCTGACGGCGCATGCCATGGAGCGCGACCGGGAAACGTGCATCGCGGCGGGAATGGACGACTACCTGTCCAAGCCGTTTAACTCGCGGCAGATGCGCGCGCTTCTGGGCCGGTGGCTTCCGCGCTTGAATCAGGAATCAGCCGCAAGCTGCGGGAGAGCCGGCGAAATTTGACCATTTAGCGAAAAAAAGCCTCTTTCGATGAGAGATCGCATATCACGGATGATATAATAGGTAAAAACGCCTGGATGGCGGAGATTTAAGGTGAAGGCAGAAGATTATTCCCAGTGTAGAGTTCTGATCGTCGATGATGAAGCGATCAACGTAGATATCCTCGTTTCAGCCCTGCAGCAGGACTACAACCTCAGCATTGCCCTGAATGGACAATCCGCGCTTTTTCATGCGAAAAGCCACCCGCTCGACCTGATCCTGCTGGACGTCGCCATGCCGGGCATGGACGGCTATGAGGTATGTTCCAGGCTGAAGTCCGATGTGGCGACAAGCTCCATCCCCGTTGTTTTCGTTTCCGCGATGGGCTCGCTTGGCGACAAGACAAAAGGACTGGGGCTCGGTGCCGTGGACTTTATCACCAAACCGTATCAGCTGGTCGAGCTGAAGGCCCGCATCCGGACCCATCTGCGCATGCAGCAGGCGATGAAATCCCTGGTCAAACGGAACCGAAGCCTCGACCGCTGCGTTCGGGAACACACGAGGGAGCTCAGGGAAACGCAGGTCGAGATCATCTATCGCCTCTCGCGCGCGGTGGAATACCGGGATACCGAAACGGCAATGCACGTCAAGAGGCTGAGCCATTTCTGCCGCGTTCTGGCCTTTTCCCTGGGCTGCGACGAGGAAACCTGCGAGCTGTTGCACCTGGCAAGCCCGATGCACGATATCGGCAAAATAGGAATTCCCGACAGGATCCTGCTCAAAAACGGCCCCCTGGACGATGAGGAACGGACCATCATGCAGAGCCACACGATCAAGGGCGCGGAGATCCTTTCGGGGCACGACTCTGCCCTGATAACAGCCGCAAGGGTCATTGCGCTGACCCACCACGAAAGATGGGACGGCTCGGGTTATCCCAGAGGGCTGTCCCGTGACGAAATCCCGCTCTACGGCCGAATCGTGTCCGTGTGCGACGTCTTTGACGCTCTGACATCTCTCAGGCCCTACAAAAAAGGCTGGCCGGTCGATGAAGCCGTCGATGAAATCAGGGCATGCTCGGGATCTCATTTCGATCCGCAAATCGTGGAAGCCTTCGACAAAGCACTGCCTGAAGTTGTGGAAATAATGGACAATTTACACGACGAGCCACACCAGGGCAACTCTTTCCCCAACCCCGGCTTCGCCGTTTCCGCATAAGGTATATTCCCGAAGAGCGGGAAGGATCACCACTTAGCGCCGTCGGGTCCGCAGGATTTTTCTCAGGAGATTCGGGAACATCGGCATCAGCTCCCGCCATCGAGCACTCTTCTGATCACTCCGGCCAGTTCGCTCAGCTTGAGGGGTTTCATCAGCAGCGCCCTGATCCCCATCCCCCTGGCCTGCAATTCGGTGAGCCTCTCGGTGAACCCGGTGCACACGATCACGGGGATGTTTGAGCGGATGCGCATGGCCTCCATGGCCAGATCGGAGCCCGTCATGTGGGGCATGGTATAATCGGTTATGATGAGGTCGAACGATTCGGGGGCCGCCCTGAACTTCTCCAGGGCCTCGACGCTGCCGGTAGTCGCACATACCTTGTAGCCAAGCTGCTCCAGCATATGTTTTCCGAGATCGACCAGGACTTCCTCGTCGTCGACATACAATACGCGCTCGGTCCCCCCCGGGATAGGGACTTCGGGTTCGACTTTTCCGGACAGATCGCAATCAATTTTCGGCAGGTAGACGGAAAAAACAGTACCGACCCCCGGCTTGCTGTCCACCTCGATGAGCCCCTGATGACGCTCAACGATTCCGTGGACGACCGCCAGTCCGAGTCCGTTTCCCTTTCCGATGCCCTTGGTGGTGAAATAGGGATCGAAAATCCTGTCCATGATCTCGGGCTCGATCCCATGTCCCGTATCGCCCACGGAAAGTTTCAGGTACCTCCCCGGCTTCAGATTGCCTGGAACACCGGCATCGTCGGGCTGAGCCACGATCTCGTCCAGCGTCACCTGGAGCAGGCCGCCCTGCTCCTCCATTGCCTGCGAAGCATTGGCGCAAAGATTTACCACCACCTGGTGGATCTCCGTTTCGTCTGCAAGGGCCACGCTTGAGCTGACATGGACTTTATGGCGGATTTCTATCGTGCTGGGCAGCGAGGCCCGGAGAAGCTTCAGGGCCTCCGTGACGACAGACCCCACGGAAACGGGAAGAAGTTCCTGGGATTGCCTCATCCGGCTGAACGACAGGATCTGCCTGACCAGGTCCTTTGCCCTGAGTCCTGCGTGAAGCACCTGGTTCAGGTATCTCTGCAGGGGAAGCGGGGCCTCTCCGAGAGCCATTTCGGCGTAGCCGATTATGGCCGCAAGGATATTATTGAAATCGTGCGCTATGCCGCCCGCAAGCGTCCCGACGGCCTCCATCTTGTGGGCATGCCGCAAGCGGACCTCCAGCCTTTCCTTTTCCTCTTGATCGCGTATGCGCTCCGTGACGTCCCGGGCCGCGGCGTAAATAAGGTCTCCGGCAAAGGCCGCGTGCCATTCTATCCAGCGGTAGCCGCCGTCTTTGCAGCGGTACCGGTTGACGAACCCCGTCAGTTCCTTCCGGGTCTTCAGCCGTTCGGTCGCCTCCCGTGTCGCATCCATATCGCCGGGGTGGACAAGATCGAAGGAACTCCACGACGCAAGCTCCTCAAGCTCAAAACCCAGCGTCTTCTCCCACGCCTGGCTCAGCCGGACAAAACGGCCGTCATCCTTCGTTATGCAAAGCAGATCGAGGTTGATGGCAAAAAAGCGATCCAGTTCCTCCGTCCTCCGCTGGAGTTTTTCGACCGCCATCTTGTAGTCCGTAACTTCCACGGCGATGCCCGCCAGCAACGCGGGGCCCGCGGCGGAAGGGATGGGGAATTTGATCGTATCGAAGAATCTCTCGGCCCCGTGAACGTCCGTTACCCGCTCATGGAAAACCATGCATCCTTCTTTCAGTACTCTCCTGTCGTCGGCGGCCATGGATTCGCTGAGCTCGGAAGGCAGAAGCTCCGTGGTGGTCTTGTTAAGAACCTGGCCCCACCCGAACAGTTCTTTCAGAAAGCGGTTTGCAAAAACCACGCGATTTGCCTCGTCCTTTATGAAAACGCCCGCGGGCAGATTCTCCATAAAGACCGAAAATCGCTGTTCGCTCTCCGCCAAGGCCGCCTGAGTCTTCCTACGGAACGAGATGTCGCGCAGGGATTCGATCGCGCCGACCACATTGCCCTTCGAGTCCCGCAACGCGCTCGCCGTGGCGGAAAGAAAGACCTGTTCGCCGCGAAGTTGCACCAGCGCCTCGCCAATCAGAATGCCGTCTTTTCTCTTGGGGGTTTCACATCTCACCGATAGCGGCTTTTCAGGCTTCAGAACCAGATCGATGAGAAGCGGCTCGCGCACACCCCTGAACGGCAGTGAGTACTCATGATCGCCCCTGCCCAGGATATCTTCGGCTTTCAACCCGGTCATCTCCTCCATCGACCGGTTCCAGGCGATTACCCTGCCGGAGTCGTCAACGACAAAGGTGGCATCGGGCAGGAAATCGATTATGTCCGCCAGCTGCTGTTGAGACTCCAGGAGCGCGTTTTCCATCCGATTCCTCTCGGACAGACGGAGCTGGAGCTCTTCGTTTGCCCGGCGCAATTCATCGGTGCGCTCGGCGACCCGCTGTTCGAGTGAAGCCCGGGACTTGGCGAGCTGCTCGACGAGCTTGTTGAAGGCAATGCCGAGCGAGCTGATCTCGTCGGTTCCCTTGATGCCCAGAGGCTTCAAGCCGGAACTCTCGGGAGACGACGCAATCTCGTTGAAATGGTGCGCCATCGCATGAAGGCGCCTGGTCACGACCAGTTTGAAGATGAGGAGTATCGCTGCGAAAACGGAAACGAGCCCTCCGGCCAGGGCCAGCATCTGCGAACGCAGCACAAAAGTCAGTGGCGCATCGACCTCATCCAGCGGCGCCGCAATCATGTCAAGTCCCGCGATATCCCCGACTTTCCGGTGAAAGCTCGCCTCGGCCCCATAGACTCTCACCAGATCGGCGGGGGCCTGTCCGGGTTCGCTATGGCAGCGCAGGCAGCTCTGGGACATGTATTTCGGCGCAAAATGAGCGAGGTAGCGCTTGCCGGCGATCGTGATTTCCTCGGTTCTTCGCCCCTCCTGAGGATTCCGGCGGAAGAACTCGATCATCTTCAATTCGTCGGGGCCCGCCTGGTTCAGGGGATTCCGGGGACGGTCGGAAGAAAAACGCACCATGTATTCGGGGAATTTTTGCCGGACCTTCTCGAAGATGGAGCGTGCGACGAAGGACGTGGACATCGCCTCGGGTACAAAATAATCCCTGTCCGAAATCGACTCTATGGCGGGCCGAATCCGGCCGGCCACATAGTCTCGAATCGCCAGATTGAATTCGAGCGCCATGGCCGCCTGATTGCTGATAAGATCGTTGGAGTGTTTCCGGCTCGTCTCGTAGGCCTGGTAGAGAACAAATCCGGACATCAGGAGAGCGAGCATTCCGAAAGGAATAAGGAACCTGGTTCCGACGCTTTTCACTGTTTGCTCCACCACATCGCTTGGGGTGTTCGGCGCGAAGAATGGACACTCCCCGCCATCCTGCGGTATCACAATCTTTAAAGGAGGCGAAGGTTTACCTGTTTCGGGAACCGGGGATACGGGAGAAGATGCGCCTTTCCCTTTCCCACGGTCGAATCATGCGGAGCAGAAGGACTGCCGGTTCCGCTCATGCGCAACCCCCCGAAAACTCGGCTTCATTACTTGTGGGGAAATGCCGGAATAGGACGAACTCGAATGGCCTTCCTCAGAATAAACCCGCCGTGAATACAATCGGAAAGTTACAGCAGATACTCCAATTGAATTGCGGCTCCACCCTGGAATTATCCGCAGGATTGGACCAAGAGGCCGGGCTTTTCCCGGATCTACGGATTCAGCTTGTAGCCGACGCCGTAAATTGTGCTGATGATTTCCTTATCGGGAAGGTAGCTTGCTATTTTTTTTCTCAGATTTTTGACGTGGGAGTCTATCGTCCTGTCGTATCCTTCGAAGTCGTATCCCTGCACGGCGTTTATCAGCTCGTTTCTCGAAAAGATCCGGTTCGGGTGGCTCATGAGCATCTTCAGCAGGTTGTACTCGCAGGGCGTGAGCTTCAGCTCGTTTCCGCGAACGAGGGCCTGCCGCAACTCCTGAACCAGGGTAATGTCGCCGGCGACGAGCATCTTTTCCGCCTTCGGAGCATAGAGCCTCCGCAGGACTGCATTCACTCGGGCCACCACTTCGCGGGGGCTGAACGGTTTGCAGATGTAATCGTCCGCCCCCAGTTCAAGGCCCAGAAGCCTGTCGATTTCATCCACCCGGGCCGTTATCATGATGATCGGCACGTTCGAGAATTGCCTGACCCCGCGGCACACTTCCCACCCGTTCGCCCCGGGAATCATGATGTCGAGCAATATCAGGCAAGGCTGATTCTGCTTGACCCAATTTATGACCTGGTCTCCGCGGTCCAGGCAGGAGACCTGATATCCGGCACGGACGAGATAATCCCTGAGAATTTCCGTTATCTTGACCTCATCTTCGACCACCAGGATATCCCGACCGACCATATCCGTCTCTCCACTTCAAAAAAAGTAAGTCAGCAAAGTCCGCGAAACCACAACGACGGCGACGCTTCGCTAGCCCCGTTCCGGCGCCTGTCCGGGCATCTTCGCCCCGGCGAGCGGAAAGGTGACCGTGATCCTCAAACCCGCGCCGGGAGCATTCGACGCCTCGATGCCGCCTCCGAAGCTCTCGACTATGCTCTTGCAGATCGCAAGTCCAAGCCCGCTGCCCCCGTGTTTTCTGCTGCGGGCCTTGTCCACGCGGTACAACCGGTCAAAGAGCCGCAGAAGCGACTCCTCCGGAACTCCGGGACCGGAGTCCTCAAACGTAAGGCTGAGCCGCTCGCTCTCGATTTTGTGCGTTATTCTCAACACTCCCGGAACGTTTACGTACCGGAGAGTGTTTTCGAGCAGGTTGGAATAGAGCTGCCGCATCCGATCGGCATCCCCCAGCACAACCGGGCCGCCATCACCCGGTCCGGGAGCCTCCAGTCTTATTTCACGGTCCTCCAGCCTCCCCCGGTAGACTTTCAGGGTAGAGTTCAGCACTTCCAGAGGAATTACGGGCGTAAGCTCCGATCGGGACGTCCACGACTCGATAAGCGACAGGTCGTGAAGGTCCAAGACGATCCTTATGACGTGCAGGACTTCGAAGTGCAGCGACTCCAGCGCCTCTTCCGTAAGTTCCCGCACGCCGTCCTGCATCGCTTCTATCTCGCCGCGCAAGATCGCCAGAGGGGTCCTCAACTCGTGGGAGATATCCGTGATCCATTGCTGCCTCATCTGCTCGTGCCTCTCGAGCGCCTGGACCATGGAATTGAAGTCCGCCGCAAGCTGACCGAACTCGTCACGGGACTTCACCGCGAGCCGCGTGTCGAAGCGGCGGGCGCTGAGAGCGCGCGTGCCCTCGGCAAGTTCCCTTACGGGAGAGAGCAGCAAACGCGAGACCACGAAGGTAACAAGCAGCGCCAGGGCCAGCGCTACCCCCCCGACGGCGTAGAAGCTCCGCGACAGACTTTTGAGAAACTCGACATCCAGGGGGTGTTCCGGATGTTTGATTTTTCTTATTCCAAGCCATCCGACGGTTTTTCCGTCCACCTTGACGGGACACAGCCTGTAGCCTTCCGCCGTCGGCGGATCGGCCCGGGTAAGCGGATTCTTATCCGCATCGAAGAGCGTCACATAAGAAGGATGAAAAGGCGGAGCGGGCTGCCCCCCGGGAGGAGGCGCGGGGGGCGGATGGATCATCTGCCCCGGGGGCGGAGACGGTCCCCCGCCGCTCGGGGGCGGGACAGGAGGAGGAGGAGGGAAAAAACCGTCGCCCCCCATTCCGGGCGGCGGACCGGGCATGAATCCCCTCAGGTCCAGCCAGCGCACCGGATTGCCGGTCACATTTTTCCAGCTGCCGCTCTTGCCGTACTCCACGGCAAGAACCGACGCCAACTGGTTCAGCCGTTCCATTGCCACCTTGACGGTGTACTTCTCGAAGGTTCGCGTCGAAAAGTATCGCCCGATCAGCAGCACGCTGATCACGAGCACGATGCTGTAGAGGAGGAAGGCAAGAAATACTTTGTGCCGGAATTTGAGATGCATCCGCATTCGCCCGTGAACCGCAATTTCGTTTTCTCGACAACTTTCAGCAATTCGTAACGATCCGCTAGCAAAGTCGCCGATAACTCTTTCGAAGTCAACTCAACACATCGCCATTCGGCCCTTCTCCACATTCATTACACATCGCCTCCACATTTCCTCCACTATTGCCCCTTAGAATGCGCCTCGACGTTGCAGGTAAAGGGCTCCCTGCCAAAGGCATCCTCCTCGCCTGTCAAATCGGCCCTCCCTATTGCGTCTTCCCGGGTACCGGCAGAGGCGAATGCGGGTTCGCCTCTGCTTCGAAGAAAATCCGGCAACGCCGGGACGAACGATAAACGAAGCGGAACGCGGCAGTTTCGGAACCCGGCTCGATATGGGCCGGAAAGACAGGATGGAAATTGCCGATGAAAGCAGACGAAAACGAAAAGGCAATGAAAGGAGAAACGACATCATGCGAAGAATCTTTGTAGCGCTGGCTCTTTCGCTGGCAATGTGCCTGGCTTCGGCGGCAGTGCTTGCTCAGACGGAGCCGCCTTCGCCGGCTTCTTTCCACAAAATGGGACTCTCGGGCATTTGCGCCGATGACGCATACCTCTATGTCATGGCCGGGGGCAAGATCGCGCAGTACACCTTCGACATGTCGCTGGTATATTCGGTGGCCATCCCCGACCCGGTAAACGCGCCGGCGCCTCCTCCGCCTCCGTCGGACGGATCGCTGATGCCTCCCCCGCCTCCCATGGGTGGGGGAATGCCTCACGGCCTGTATGCTTCCAACGGGTTCCTCTATGTCATGGCGGGACCGGAACTCCACAAGTACATGATTCCCGGCCTGGTGCTCGTCGCCACTGTGGAACTTCCCAAGCCGGAATTCGCGCAGAGCGGCAACTAGCACGCGGAGCTTCCCGGAACCGCCGTCCAAGCACCGTGAGGCGGTTTCCGGGATGGCCCGCGCAGGCATGAAAGATGTCATACGCCTCGACTGGACAGGAAACCGGACAACCCGAACCGGCTTCGGTCCGCGCGCTCGACCCGCAGCGTACACGACGAGAGGCTGAGCATGGGATCACGCTGCGGCCGAAAATGAAGGGAGTTGTTCCAATGAGTCGTCTCCTGATGATAGACGATGATGTCGAATTCTGTGAAAGCCTTAAAGACTATCTCGAACCGGAGGGATTTGAGGTAAGTCTGATTCACGACGGGAAGGAAGGGCTGCAGGAGCTCCTTTCCGGAATCGCAAAGTACGACCTCATAGTCCTGGATATCATGCTCCCCGGCATGAACGGTTTCGAGGTTCTCCAGAGAATCCGCGCCAGATTGAGCACGCCCGTGCTCATGGTCACGGGCAGGGACCAGGAAGTGGACCGTATCGTCGCGCTCGAAATCGGCGCGGACGATTTTCTCGCCAAGCCGTGCAACCCCAGGGAGCTGGTCGCCAGGATCAGGGCAATCCTGCGGCGGACGCAGAACAAGCCCGTGAATGGAATGACTCTGCCCGAGCCGGAAAGAATCGTCCTGGCGGATATCGAACTGGACAGGGGAAGCCGCACGGCTCACCGCAACGGGGAACGGCTGCCGTTGACATCCGCGGAGTTCAACTTTCTCGACATGCTTTTGCGGTCCGCGGGACGCGTCGTCACGCGCGAACAACTGGCGGAGAGGATTCTCGGGCGCATGTATACGGCCTACGACCGGGCCCTCGATGTCCATGTGAGCAACCTGCGAAGAAAACTCGGCCATGAGTTCAACGGCATCGAACGCATCAAGACGGTTCGCAGTGTGGGCTACGTATACGCCATCCCGTTTCAGATTTCGGACCAGCAGCGGATGCACATGTCGGCAGGGGGATGATCCACATTGTAGCGAATGAGAGGGGAATTCTTTTCCCAACTGGCGTCCGATAAGCCGTTGCGCTGAAAACGCCGGCCGTCCTCCGGACGGCCCGAACCCTTTCGGGCGCCACTTCCCGCCCCGCCCGAGGCAGGATCGGCCTCCTCACAAAATCCCGCACCGGATGGAACCTCCGGCTTCGGGGTCCCACGAAATCAGCCTTTTTCGCCGCACATATCAGAGTATTGCCGCACATCGCCGCGGAAAGTCCGGACCGGAAAATCCCTCCGGGCGCCGGAAATCCGAATCCGCGCTCAAGCTCCGGCCCCCCCCGGAAAAGCTTCCCTCCCTGTTTGTGGAAAAGGAATTGGGAGGAATTCGCACTATCTCATTGGTCCGATAAAAAATAGTACTGGTGAAAAATAGTGTTTGACAGTTAACAAGATCGCTAATAAGATTGTTAACAATCTTGGCAACCACTGGATGATCCCTTCGGCCGGTGTCGGCCTGTTCGGATCGTGGATTTTCCTGCAGCACATCCGGAGTAAGGATCAGGAGAAAAGACGATGGCCTCCAAGTTCAACGTGCTCCTCTACGAAGCAATGCATTCCTGTGGAACGGAGCTTTTGAAGCAGCACTGCAACGTAACCTATGCAAAATCCTTTAAAGAAGAAGACATTATACCACAGGTAGCCGATGTCGATGCGATAATCATTCGCGCAAATGGCGCGATATCCGCCTCGATCATCGCCGCGGCCCCGAAGCTGAAAGTCATCGGCAGGCACGGCGTGGGGCTGGACGCCATCGACCTGCAAGCCGCAAAGGCCCGGGGAATCCCGGTCGTCTACACGCCCACGGCCAATACCGAGAGTGTGGCCGAGCATTTTGCCGCGATCGCCCTGATGCTCGCCAAAAAGGCCCGGCTGGGCGATGTGGCCCTGCGGGCCGGACAGTGGGATGCCAGATACAAGCTCATCGGCACGGAGCTTTTCGGGAAGACTCTGGGCGTTCTCGGATTCGGCAGAATCGGACAGCAGACCGCCCGGATCTGCCATCAGGGCTTCGGGATGAGAGTCATCTATTATGACGCCATCAACTACCCCGAGGCGGAGGCGCGGTACAAGGCAAAGAGGGTATCGAAGGAGACCGTGTTTTCCGACGCGGACTTTATTTCCGTCAACCTTCCCTTTCTGCCCCAGACCCGCCATTTCGTCAATGCGGAGCTGATAAAACTCATGAAGCCCACGGCTTTCCTGATCAACATGGCGCGGGGGGTGATCTGGAAAGAAGACGATGTGATCGCCGCGCTCCAGGAGAAAAGAATCGCCGGGGTGGGCGCCGATGTTTACGAAAACGAACCCATCGGAGGCGATCATCCTTTCTGCTCCATGGACACTTTCGTGGGCACTCCCCACATGTCTGCGCATTCCGAGGAGGCCATGATAAAAATGAGCCTCGTGGCAAAGGACGTATTGGCTGTTCTTGAAGGTCGGGAACCCGAGTTTCCAGTAAACTTATAAAATAGAGTGGAGGAGTAAATGCCTACCGTCACAGTTCTGGAACAGAGCTGCAAGGGAGTCGAGGATTGCGGCATTTGCACGTTCGTTTGCCCGGCGTCTCTATTCAGCGCCTCTGAGAAGATGAACACTGCCGGGTATGTGCCGCCGCAGATCCTGAATCAGGAGAAGTGCACCGGCTGCCGCAACTGCATGATTTATTGTCCCGATTTTTCCATCGTGGTTCAAAAGAATGCAGATGGGTCGAATTCGGTCGAGGAAAAGGAAGAAGATGAGTAGCAAAACTACCGGGAATGTCATGGCTGGCACTCATTTCCTGATGGGCAACATTGCCTGCGCCGAAGGTGCGATTGCTGCAGGATGCAACTTCGCGGCCGGCTACCCCATCACACCCGCAACGGAGATCATCAACCACCTCGCCAAAAAGCTTCCCCTGCACGGCGGAATCTTTCTCCAGACCGAGGACGAGATCAGCGCCATCTCCTCCATCGTCGGCGCGTCCTGGAGCGGCTGCAAGGTGCTCACGGCAACCTCCGGTCCCGGCATCAGCCTGATGCAGGAAAATATAGGCTTCGCGGTCGCCACTGAAACGCCCCTGGTCATTATAGACGTGCAGCGGCTGGGACCTTCCACCGGCGTTCCCTCGATCGGGCTTGCCGGGGACATCGTTCAGGTCGCGCGGGGCTCTCACGGAGACTATCAGATCATCGCCCTGTGTCCGGACGGCCCCCAGGAGATGTTCGACCTCACGGTCCGGGCATTCAATCTTTCCGAAAAATACCGGGTACCCGTGTTTCTTATGGCTGAAGGTTTCATAGGCCATATGCGCGAGCGGGTCGTAATCCCTGATGCCTCGGAGCTCTCACTCGTGGCCCGCACGATCCAGAGGGGCGCGGGGGGACCGATGCAGCGTCAGGACTTTCTGGATGCCGCCGTTGCGCCGATGCCCGTATTCGGCAACGGCTTGAAGTCCCACGTCACCAGTTCCTGCCACGACGAACACGGCATGCGCAACCTCAGCGATCCGGAAATCATGCATAAATTCATCACCAAACCCATCGAAAAGATCATGCGTCACCGCGACGACATCATCCAGGTGGAGAAGAACTACAAGGACTGCGACATAGTCCTCGTCGCCTACGGATCGGTTTCAAGATCCGCCAAGGCCGCCGCCGAACTGGCTCGGGCCGATGGCCTCAAAGTCGGCATCTTCCGGTTCATCACGTGCTGGCCCTTCCCCGGGGAAGAGATCAGGGAAATGGCCGAAAGCGTAAAGCACATGATCGTACTCGAGAACAACTGTGGTCAGCTCTTTCCCTACATCAAGGCGGAAGCGGCCCACGCCTGCCGGGTGGACTTCATCGGTCCGCAGACCCTCGGGCAGATTCACGACCCCGAATATGTTCTGAGTCGTCTCAAGGAGATGGTCAGATGAGCGAAATCATGCACCCTTTGAGAATGAAATATACACGGGAACACGTCAAGAAGACGACCAACTGTCCCGGCTGCGGCAATGGAATCATCGTGCAGGCCATCCTGAGGGCGATAGATGAACTCGGCATGGATATGGACGAGTTCGCGTTCGTGTCCGGGATCGGATGTTCGGCCTGGATACCCAGTCCGCTGTTCAACGCCGACACCCTGCACACCACGCACGGCCGTCCGATCGCGTTCGCGACGGGAGTAAAGCTCGGCAAGCCCGAACTCAACGTCGTGGTTGCAAGCGGCGACGGCGATCTGGCCGCAATCGGGGGAAACCACCTGATCCACGCCGCAAGAAGAAACATCGGCATAACCGTCATCCTGGTCAATAACGGCATCTACGCGATGACCGGCGGCCAGACGGCGCCTACCACGCCACGGGGCGTCAACACGACGACAAACCCCTACGGGACCCTGGAGTCCGTCTTCGACATCTCCTCTCTCGTTCTGGCGGCCGGCGCACCTTTTGTCGCCCGGTGGACGACCTATCACCCGAGGCAGATTACCAGCTCGCTCAAGAAGGCGTTCACGTCCCGGGGGTTTTCTTTCATCGAAATCATCAGCCAGTGCCCGGTCCAGTACGGGAAGGTAACCAAATCCGGCAGCGCGCTGGATCTTCTGAAGCACTACAAGAAGGACAGCATCAAGATCGACAAGGCCCGGACAATGGATCCCGAATCGCTGAAGGGCAAGATCGTGGTGGGCGAGTTCGTCAATGAGCAGAAGCCCGAGCTTTCCGCCGAATGGACCGAGTTGAAGGCAAGAGTAATGGAGGGCAGGTCATGAGCCGCGTAGAAGTCACCATAGCCGGATTGGGCGGTCAGGGTTCGATCACCGCCGGTGTGATGCTTGGTGAGGCAGCCGTCACATACGACAATAAATATGCGGCCCTGACTCAGGCATACTCGTCCGAACAGCGGGGCGGATTCGCCGCGACATGGGTTATCGTTTCGACCGAGCCCGTCCTTTTTCCGCGGGTCACGCATCCCGATATCCTCGTCGCGCAGGCCCGGGATTCCATAACGCGTTTCGCCAATGTTCTGAAACCGACCGGGCTCCACATCATCGACTGCGACATGATACCGGAAACGCCCGAGGGTTTCGCGAACGTCATCAAGGTTCCCGCGACCTCGATTTCCCGTAATCAGCTCCAGGCCCCGGTCACGGCCAACGTCATCATGCTGGGCGCGCTCTGCGCCGCCTCGGGAGTTGTCGGCAGGAAGGCCCTGGAGCAGGTGATAGTCAAGTCGGTACCCAAGGGCAAGGATGCGGTCAATTTGCAGGCGTTCGACATCGGGTTCAAGATCGCGTCCGAGCAGATAAAATAAAGAGTCATCCACCCGAAGATATTGGAGTGTTCCATGGGATTGAAGACAAAACAGCAGTATCTTGACAGCCTGCGCGCGATGAAACCGACCGTCTACATGTTCGGCGAACGCGTCGACAACGTCGTGGACAACCCCCGATTGAGGGCCGGCATCGAGGCCACGGGCGCAACCTACGAACTGGCCGAACTGGAAGAATACCGCTCGCTTATCGTCACGCAGAGCACCCTGATAAATGAACCGATCAACCGCTACACTCAGCCCCCGAAATCGATCGAAGACCTCGTCGCCCGCGTCAAGATCAACCGCGTCATGGGCAACCGGGTCGGCACCTGCTTTCAGCGCTGCACGGGTCTGGACTGCCTGAGCGCTCTTTCGATCGTGACCTATGATATCGACAAGAAGTACGGCACCGAGTACAACGCCCGCTTCATCGAGTTTCTGAAACACGTCCAGAAAAACGACCTGACCTGCAACGCGGGCGTAACGGATGTTAAGGGCGACAGGTCTCTCGGGCCCGCGGAGCAGGAAGACAAGGACATGTACCTGCACGTGGTGGAACGAAGGAAAGACGGAATCGTCGTGAGGGGCGCCAAGGCGCACCAGACCGGCTCGCTTTCCTCGCACGAGACGATCGTTCTGCCGACAAGGGCACTCAGGAAGGGCGACGAGGACTACGCCCTCTCCTTTGCCATCCCCATGGACACTCCGGGACTCATCCACGTAGTCGGCCGCTCCAGCCTCGACACGCGCGAACTGGACGGCTGCGACCGCGGCAACGCCAGGTACTCCAAGTACTGTCCGACCATTATTTTCGACGACGTCTTCGTGCCCTGGAACCGTGTGTTCATGTGCGGCGAGGTCGAATTTGCCGTCGATATGGTCAACAGGTTCTCCGCATTCCACCGCCAAAGCCACGGTGGATGCAAGGCCGGTAAAATCGATTGCATGGTCGGCGCCGCGCTCGTTATGATGGACTATAACGGCACGGACAAAGCCAGCCACCTGAAGAACAAGATCATCGACATGATTCACCGCGCCGAGACCCTGTACGGCTGCAGCCTGGCCGCCTCTTACGAAGGCAAGCAGCAAAGTTCCGGCAACTACTTCATCGATCCCGTGCTCGCAAACGCATCCAAGCTCCACGAGGGCAAGGAAATGAGCGAAGCGGGGCGTCTACTCGCGGATATCGCCGGGGGCTTCGTTGCCGACCTGCCTTCGGACCGCGATCTCAGCAACCCGGAGATCGGAGCGCTCCTGAAGAAATACCTCAAGGGACGCACCGACATTCCCGTTGAGAATAGAATCAAAATGTTCCGCTTTGTGGAAAAGCTCGTCATGGAAAGCGCCGATACGATCTCGGACATCCATGGCGGCGGATCTCCGGAGGCCCATCGCATCACCATCTTTCGCGAGTCCAATGTAAAGGCGAAGAAGGAAGCTGCAAAGCGGCTGGCCGGCATCGAGTAGTTCAAGACGATTTTTTACTGTGCCGTAAACTCTCTCTTTCCAACTCCCTGTAACCCGGCATGAGGGGACTTCCGCATCCCCCCCCTCATGCCGGCTTTCGAGGCCGTCCGCCCGGTCTTCTTTCGACTATGGCCCGAATAGCACAGCAGGAGGCTGCCGCCCATGAGCATGGCAACTCTGATCGACGAAAAACCACCCGGACAATGGATCGAATCTGCCATCCAGCAATTCTGCTCGGATTCTCCGGAAAATTCCCTTGCGAACGAAACGGGGGAGAAAGCCTGGGATACCCCTCTTGTGGGGTTTTCCAACGGAAACGATACGCATTATCAACAATTCAAAGAGGATATCGGCTCCTTCTTCCTGACGCCGATCGAGATCTTCCGTAAGGCATTTCCTTCCGTAACCGCAATCCCCTCTCATTTGACAGTAATAAGCTGGATCCTGCCGCAGACGCAGGCTACCAGGAGCGACAACCGCGCGCAAATGGTCCGCACCTCCGAGAGATGGGCACGATCGAGACACTTCGGCGAGAAATTCAACGTCGCCCTGCGCGACCATCTCTGCGATTTGCTCCTCCGCCACGGCATCGAAGCGGTTGCGCCTTCCAACGCCCCCTTTTTCGAGCGGGCTGTTTCCGAGCACTACAGCCTTGCCTCGAACTGGTCCGAAAGGCACGCGGCCTATGTCTCCGGACTCGGGACCTTCGGTCTTTGCGACGGGCTCATCACCAAGCTCGGCAAGGCCGTCCGCTGCGGCTCCGTCATTGCCCATATGGAGGTTCCCCCAACGGAGCGGCCGTATTCGAACCACCATGCCTACTGCCTCCATTTCTCCAAAGGCAGGTGCGATGGATGCATCAAGCGGTGTCCGGTCGGAGCCGTCACGAAGGCCGGCCACGACAAGATCAAGTGCGAGAATTACCTGAAAGCCATGTCAAGGCATACCAGGGAGAAGTTCGGTTTTGAGGCGCCCGCCTGCGGGTTTTGCCAGACCGGGGTTCCGTGCGAAATGAGAATTCCAGTGGCCGAACGGTAGAGCACTGGATAGAGCGATAACCGGGCAAGCTCTCTCGGGCGCGATCGGCCCGATCCGGGATTGCCGTCGGGAAGGAAAAATCAATGAATGTTCTTTTTCAACCAATACGTCTCGGGCCCCTGACCCTCAAAAATCGCCTGCTTATGACCGCAATGTCCACCCGGTTCGCCGGACCGCGAGGCCAGGCAACCGAGCGGCTCACCGAATACTACGCGGCGCGGGCCGCGGGCGGAACCGCTCTCATAACGGTCGAGGAGGCATACATCCACCCTCTGCTTCCTCACATCAAAAACGCGCTCGGGGTCTACGGGGACCACCTCATTCCCGGTCTCAAGCATCTGGCCGACCGCATTCACGAGGAAGGCGCGCTCGCCTCGCTCCAGATAGGCCATTATTTCCGCACTCACGTGAACGGCTTTCCGCGCTACGTGGCGTCCATCGACGCGCCCTTTTGCGATCAGAACTGCAAGGAACTCAATCCCGATGAAATCCGGTATCTGACCGGCCTCTTTGCCGATGCCGCCTTCCGAACCCGCTCCGCCGGATTCGACGCCGTGGAGATCCACGCCTGCCACGGGTGCATCATCTCGGAATTCCTCTCCCCCTACTGGAACCACAGAAAAGACGAATACGGGGGGAGCAGGGAGGGCCGGTTCCGCTTTTTGCTCGAGATACTCGCGGCCCTCCGGGAACGGCTCGGCCCGGAATACCCCGTGATCGTCCGTATCTCCGGCAGCGAGTTCGTGCCCAACGGATTCACCCCGGAGGACGCCGTCGCGCTGTCGAAGTTGCTCGAAGCGGGAGGCGCAAGCGCAATCAATATCTCCGGCGGGCTTGGACACGAAAACCACGTGGCCATACCTCCCTCGGACGTGCCGCGGGGCCTTCTGCCCCCCATCGGCAAGATGGTCAAGCAAGATGTGTCCATACCCGTGATAGTCGGCAATTCCATGACCCCCGAGCTTGCCGGGCAGACGCTGCAAAACGGCCAGGCCGACATCATCGGCCTCGGGCGACCGCTCATCGCCGATCCCGAGTGGCCGACCAAGGTGCGCGAGGGCAGGCTCTCCGAGCTCCGCCGGTGCATCCGCTGCAACCAGGGCTGCTTCGGCGCGCTGAACAACCCGAGGCGCAAGTGGATCAGCTGCATGTACAATCCCGTTGCGGGCAGGGAGTTCGAACAGCCCCTCAAGAAGGCCAAGGAGGAAAAGCTTGTCGTGGTGGTGGGCGGCGGCCCCTCCGGATGCGAAGTTGCCCGGGTAGCGAGGCAGAAAGGCCACCGCGTGATGCTTCTGGAGAAAACATCCCGCCTCGGCGGCCAGTTCAATCTCGCTTCCGTGCCGCCAAACAAGGCGGATTTCAGGCCGCTCGTCCAGTTCTACGAAAGGGAACTCATTCGAATCGGCGTCGACGTGCGCTTCGAGACCCTGGCAACCCAGGAAATGCTCGATTCGCTTTTCGCCGACGTCTACGTGATAGCAGCCGGCTCGATTCCAAGCCGTCCGCCCATTCCCGGGGTCAACCTGCCCCATGTCTCCACCGCTCATGACGTGCTGGCCGGGAACTTCCCCATCGACTCGGGACCGGTCGTTGTCATCGGGGGCGGCGCATCGGGCCTTGAGACCGCCGATTTCATCTCGAAAAACGGAATTCCCGTCACGGTCGTGGAGATGCTCGCCCAGGCCGGACAGGACGTCCAGACCGGAATCGGGGTCCGCGAAGCCCTGTTCTCCCGGCTTTCGGCGCAGGGAGTCGAGCTTCTTCCGGCTCATCGCGCCATGGCGATTGACGAGCAGGGCGTTGTCGTGTCCGACAGGCCGCTCATCGGCGGGGGAAACCTCCGGACGCTGCCCGCCCGGTTCGTGGTGCTTTCGCTCGGCAACAGGCCCGCGGACAATTTCGCGCCGCAGACCCGCAAGGATGCCGTCTGGTATAAGGTCGGCGACAGCTCGAATCCCGGCAACGCATACGATGCGATCCACCAGGCTTTCGAAGTCGCTATAACTATATAAGGATCCACAAGGAGGAAGAAATGCGTTTTTTTTGCCCCTGGTGATATGGCGTTAGTGCAATCATGTCACGCATACAGGTAGGCGCTTTTAACCACAACTACAGGGAGGTTTGGGATGAGAGCGAAGAGGTTTTCAGTTCTACTGGCACTGGCAGTTGCTTTCGCATTCGGTCTGGGAGTCTTCGCCGCTTCGAGCGCGGAGGCCGCCAAGACGATCCGGGTCGCAACGGTAGCCTTGCCGGAGACAACAATCTACCAGGGATTGGACAAGTGGCAGAAGATCATGGCCGAAAAGTCCAAGGGCGCGATCGAGATCAAGATCCTTGGCAGGGCCGTGATGGGTGGAGACCGGGAAATGATCGAGGGCTGCCGCCTCGGCACACTCGATGCCGGCATCGTCAGCGGCTCAGTTCTGGCAAACATCCTTCCGCAGTTTTCCATGACCGCGCTGCCCTATCTTTTCAACAGCCATGAAGAGGCCAACGCTTATCTCGACGGACCGATGGGCCAGAAACTGTTCGCCCTGCTCGAAGAAAAGGACCTCGTCGGCCTGGGCTGGTCCTCCTGGTCGTTCCGCGGCATCTGGAACAACGTACGGCCGATCGCCAAGCCCGAAGACATGAACGGGCTCAAGATCCGCACGGTCGAAACCCCGCTTGACATGGGCATAGTCAACAAAATGGGCGGAGTCGCCACCCCGATGGCCTGGAGCGAGTGTCTTCTCGGACTTCGCCAGGGCACGGTCGACGGCATCTCCACCACTTACGGTCTTGGCTACCCCCTGAAGCTCTACGAAATCGCCAAATTCGCATCCCAGACCAATCAGTATTACGAAACCGCCCCGCTTATCATGGGCAAGAAACTATTCAGCAGCTTTACTCCCGAAGAGCAGAAGCTCATCAAGGAAACCGCGGCCGAAGCCATGCTTTCGACCAGAATCGAGCAGATGAAGTACGAACAGGGCGTCCAGCCCTTGCTCGAAGCAAAGGGCGTGAAGGTCAACTCGATCAGCAAGGAAGTTTTCGAAGCTTTCCGCGAAAAGACAAAACCGCTTTATGACGAATTCCGTCCAAAAGTGACCCCGGAACTCATGGACGCAAGCATGGCCTTCCTCAAGGCTTACAGGGAAAAGAAGTAACTGATTCACCACAGGGGGCGGCCATGCGGGTCCGCCCCCGCCAACCGGGAGCAAGCCATGTGGATAACGAAAGTCCTGGATCCTATTCAAAAGGCGATCGATTTCATCTCGGCCGTTTTCATCGCCCTGGCGGTTTCGATCCTCTTCTACGCCGTACTGATGCGCTACATTTTTCACAGTCCGCCTGCGTGGTCCCAGGAAGTCACGCGCTATCTTTTCGTGTGGCTCATCATGCTCGGGGGCGCATCCGTAACGCGCGACCAGACCCATTTGAACATCAATGTCTTTATCGACCTGATGCCACGCAAAGTTCAGGCGATCGTCAACCTGTTTCTCAACGTGCTCATGCTGATCTTCTGCGTCGTACTGATCTATCAAAGCGCGCTGATCTACCCGAAGGTCGCCGAAGCGATGAATCCCATCCTTCCCATCTCGCTGGGGCTGCTCTATTTGTCCATCCCCGTCGGCACGGCTCTCATGGTGCTCTTCATCGTGGAAAACAGCATCAAGCTCTTCGTGAAGACCGATAAGGCTTCCCCCGGAGAGGAGGCAAACGTATGTTCATGTTCGCAGTAATCATGGTGTTTCTCGTTACGGCCCTCCTCGGCATGCCGATATTCATGTCCTTCGGCGTGACGGCCCTGTTTGCCTGCGTCGCAGGAGATTTTCCCCTCCAGATCATCGCCCAGCGGTTGATGATCGGCATGGATACCTTCGTCCTGCTGGCGGTTCCCGGGTTCGTCCTGGTCGGCGACATCATGTGCCGGGGAGGCATCTCCATACGGGCCGTCGATTTCGCGAATTCCCTTATCGGCCATTTCCGTGGCGGCCTCGCCATGGTGACGGTTTTCACCGGAATGATCATGGGCGGCATTTCGGGCTCCGCGGTGGCCGACACCGCCGCCGTGGGCTGCGTGCTCATACCCGGAATGGAAAAGGAGAAATACCCCAAGGAGTTCGCGGCCGCGGTCATCGGCACCGCCGGCCCTCTCGGGAACATCATCCCGCCCTCCATCCCGATGATCGTCTACTCCATGACCGCGGGCCTTTCCCTGCTGGATCTTTTCCTGTCGGGCTACATCCCCGGCGTGATGATCGGCGTCATGCTCATGGTTGCCTGCAACATCATCTCAAAGAGGAACGGGTACGGCCCCCCTCCGGGAACCATGAAATTTTCCGGCAAGAACGTGTGGGTAACGTTCAAGCGCGCCGGCTGGGCTCTCTTCACCCCGGTGATTGTCGTCGGAGGAATTGTAAGCGGGATTTTCACGCCGACAGAATCGGCCATGATCGGCGTGTTCTACTGCCTCTTCATCGCGATGTTCGTCTACAGGGAGATGAGTTGGAAGGAACTGCCCGAGCTGCTGCTGAACTCCGCCAAGACGAGCGCAAAGCTTGTCATCATCATCGGCTCGGCGGCGGTGTTTTCCTACATCTCCATCAACGAAGGCGTTCCCGAGATGTTCGAGAAGTTCATGCTCAGCATCTCTCACAATAAATACGTGATCCTGTTTCTCCTCAACCTCATTCTCCTTGGCATGGGCATGCTCATCGACATTCTCGTGGCGACGATCATCTTCGTGCCGGTCCTGATTCCGCTTGCGGCCTCGCTCGATATCGCGCCGCTGCACATCGCGCTGATCTTTGTCATCAACATGTCGATAGGACTTCTGACGCCGCCGGTCGGCTACTGCCTCTACGTGGCCTCGGCAATCGCCAAGGTCCCGATGGAGAAGGTTGCCGTTCACTCAATTCCTCTGATTATAGCGATGCTGGTGATTTTGACCTTTGTCACCATTTTTCCGCAGCTCACGCTGTATATTCCCAGCCTGATTCACTAGCGGCCCGACTGTTCCAGATGCGGACCCGATTTAAAAAGAAAGGGGTAATCGATGCACTACATTAAAGAGCAGGACATCGCAGGACTCCAGTTGCCCGGCAGGCTCTGGAAAAAACTCATAGGTCCCGAAGACGGGAACTGCAACAACATGATCCTCGGAGTGGTCGTGTTTCCTCCGGGAAGCGATCCGGGGACCCACAAGCACGAGGCGGAAGAGGAAATCATCTATGTGGTCTCCGGCCGTGGGGAAACAAAGGTCGGGGACGCCGTTTACCCGCTTGAACCCGGCGTCGCGGTTTTCACCGAACCCGGAATCGAGCATGGAGTAAAAACGCTTGGCTCCGAGCCGCTCGTTCTGGTGAGCGTCTTCAGCCCGCCGGTCAGGCCCGGTTCGTACGACAAGAAAAAGTAGTTTGTACCCAGCGATTCATCACAATGGAAGGATCAGAGATGGACAGAAAAGCTCTACTGGATGAGGTCAAGTACTATTTCAATTATTCCGACCACTGGCGCCGCCTTTGCGCAGCCCTGAGAGACCCCGACCCGACCGGGACGCATATTCACTCCTATGTCGAGACTTCGGTGCATCCGGATTCTCTGGAAACGATCATCAAGAGATATTTCGAGCGCCTGGGACGTCCGTCGACCAGGAAGATCGACCACATGGCCCCCAAGGCCGGCGTGGGCAGCCTGCACGGCGTCGAGCCCCTGGGAAGTCCCCATTTCGACTACCAGTGGATCTTCAACAAGGACGTGGGGCTCAAGGCCTGTGACGGCGGCGAGTCCGGCTGCAACCTGCTCGTATGGAACCGCTGGTACATCAACCAGTTCTGTTCCCAGTTCCCCTTCAGGAAAGTCGGCACGAAGGAAGAAAAGGCCCTTGAGGAGTACTTCAAGACGGACCATTTCGTAAAGGCCCTCGAGTATCCCGTGATGCCGACCACGAACCATTTCCACATCAACGTTCACGCGAGCGTTCATCCGGACGTCATCCAGAAGTTCGCCGAAGAAGCCCTGGCCCGCGAAGGGGTAAAGATCTTCTACACCTGCCCCAACGTCTACATGGCCGACGGCAAGAACTATCGCGGCAAGCTCGTCTTCATGTCCAAGCAACCCGAAGTCGTGTTCGACATCGGCTGGCTGTTCGACCCCAAGACCGTCATCGAACCGGCCATGGAGCCCTGGATCTTCAAGGATCATCCGGGCTATGACCTGTGGTCGAGCGACATGCTCGCTCAGGTTATGGACGCACCTTACGTTACGCTGAGCAAGGAAGAGATCGACGACGTCCTCAGGGCCTGCAGGTTTGCGTAATCACAGGCGATTGAGGACGCCAGTTTAACCGGCTCTTCGGCGGCAAGCGGGACCGCGCCTGCCTATTGTCCGACAGCCATGCCCGCACAACGGCGCATGGCTGTCATTTTCTCCCTATCGGTCCCCGCGAGGGACGGGACGAGGTACAGTATCATCATGCCTACGGATTACCCCAAAATGTATCGCGTGCGGCAGCAGTTCAGCGCCAGCGCCATTGAAGATGTCCAGAAAGCGGTTCGGGACGAGTTCGCGCAGCGTGACTTCTCCGGAAAGATCCGACCCGGCCAGAAAGTCGCGGTGGCCGTGGGTTCGCGCGGGATCCACGATATCGTTGAGATCGTCTCGGTCGCGGTGGAATGCCTGAAAGACATGGGACTCGACCCCTTCATCGTCCCGGCCATGGGCTCGCACGGCGGAGCAACGGCGGAGGGACAGGAACAGGTCCTCAAGCACCTCGGGATAGAAGAATCGACCGTCAAGGCTCCCGTGGTCTCCAGCATGGATGTCGTCTCGCTGGGCCACATCGAAAACGGCGCTGAAGTTTTCGTCTCAAAGGACGTCCTCGAAACGGACCACGTGGTGGTCATCAACCGGGTCAAACCCCACACGGCGTTCCGCGCCGACGTCGAGTCGGGCCTTTGCAAGATGCTCGCGGTCGGCTGCGGCAAACACGAAGGGGCCCTGAACATGCACAAGTACGGTCTGGCAGCCTCGATCAAGCCGGCCGCCGAGCTTATCCTCAAACGGGCTCCCGTGCTGTGCGGACTGGCGATCGTCGAGAACTCGCTCGATCTGCCGACCACGATAAAGCTCGCCGCGGCGGAAGAATTCGTCGAGGTGGACCGGCGGCTTCTGGTGGATGCGAGACGCCTCCTGCCCCGCATTCCCGTCGAGCAGCTCGATATCCTGATCATAAACGAGATGGGCAAGAACATCAGCGGAGGAGGCATCGATCCGAACGTTATCGGGTTCTGGCGGAGGGAGGGAGGTCCCCGGACACCCGACTTCAGGACCCTGATTTTGCTCGACATCACCGATCAATCCCATGGCAACGCCCTGGGCATAGGCGTGGTGGACCTGACGAGCAAGCGGGTCATGGAGAAGGTAGATCTGCAGGTGACTTACACAAACGCGCTTACCACCGGGATCTGGCGGGCGGTCCGGCTCCCGATCACGCTCGAAAACGACCGCGCGGTCCTGGATGCCGCTCTACGCCATGTAACGGACATCTCCAAGGTCCGCATGGCTCGTATTGCGAGCAGTCTGTCGCTTGAATACCTGTGGGTCAGCGAGGCGGTGATGAAGGAACTCAAAGGCAACGACTCCGTGGAAGTCGATGAGACCCCGCTGTCCATTGCCTTCGATGCAAACGGGATGATGCTGCCCTTCGAAGCACCCTGCAATTAGATTGCCTTGAGCCGTCTTTGCCACAGGCGCTGCCGGACCGGGGCCACAAGCCCGAAGCCGGCAGCGCCGAATCCCGCCGCGAAGCGGCAGGCGCAAGCACCCTGCGCCTGCGCCCCCTTCTCCTCACCTGTGGAAGATTTCCTTCCGGAACTGCGTTATCGCCAGGTAGAGAGTCGCAACGCCGTAGGCCGCAACCGTGCCGGCATAGATCCCGAATTCCGTGTAAGTAAGCGAGACCGTGAAACAATAGAGGACGACCGAGGCCAGCCCCTTGGGGACGTTTTTGATGATCACGTTGGTATGGTCGGAGCTGTAGCTGAAGTGGATGATAACCATCAGGGGCAGCATGACATTGGGGAAAGCCGAAAACAGGCCCGCCCAGGTCGGACCGACCATTTTCGCCGTCGACAAAATGAGCACGATCGTCACGGCCGCGATGAGCGCCCGCACGAACAGCAGCATCGGACCCATTTTCACCTTCTTGTCTATCTTGATGTCCTTTACCCCTTCGAGCA
>JAJFVB010000147.1 GCA_021372055.1 Desulfobacteraceae bacterium
CGCCTGGCATGAGTGGTTTCGACTCGCCAGCCTGGGCGCGCTCGGTTTGGATAAGACCGTCATCTCGACCAGGATGGTGGTGGATCCCGCCCATCGCCATCGGATAATCTTCCCGCTCTTTTATTCCTACATCATGGAGCGCTACCTCGAAGCGGGGTTCGAATACGCAGTGCACTACTGCGCGCCGGGCCTTGTCTGCCGCTACGAAGAACTGGGCCATCGCCTCTACGCCGGGCCGTTTGCCGTGCCGCCCGGAATCCTGCGGGTCCCCATGCTCATGGCCCTATACGACCTGGACCACCTTTGGAAGCTGAACCCTCCTCTTGCGATGCTGAGCAGCACCGCGCCGCTTCGGCCCAAGACGGTTCCGTCCGGGGTCATCTCCGGAATCTGCAGTCCTCCGAATTTCAGGCTTATGGCGCCGGAGGAGCGGCTGGCTTATGTCCTCGACCGGGCCGAACCCGGCTGCCTTCCGGAACCCGCTGCCCTTGCGCCGCCGCTCCAGTTCGCAAGCCCTCTGCACCTCAAGCCCGGAGTATTCGCACCATCGCCGCGGGGCGCGGGCTTTCTCGGCCTGCTTTTGAGCGGCACCATCCTGGAAGGAGACTCCGGCCTTCCGGCCCAGCCCGGGGGCTTTATCGGGGCAGGACACTGGCTGCAGCCGGCCTCTCCGATGACGGGCTTCCGTGTCGCGACGGAAGCGACGATCCTGGTTTTTGCACAGCGGCTGGCAGAAAAGGTCTCACGGGCTCATATCGTGTTCCCGGGCGCGTCCGTGTGGGAGGTACTCCGTTCGGCCTCCGTTCTCGCCGCCCGCTCCCGTATCACAAGTACCGGAGCTAAGGAGAAGTGAGCATGTGGGAAGCCCTAGTCGAAAGACAGACCGGATATGTGAACTTCACTCGGGAAACCGCCGCGGCAATGAGGAAAACGGTGATTGCCGCAGTTGGAACCGGGGGCAACGGCGTCGTGCTCGATCACCTCGTCCGGATAGGTTTCGAACAGTTCATCCTGGTCGACCCGGACACGATCGAAGATACGAATCTGAACCGGTTGCCGTTCACTTCCGCCGAGATCGGGACGCCCAAGGTGACGGCATGGGCGAAATACCTCAAGGCGATCAATCCGGACTGCCGCGTTGAAACGCATCAGCGCTCCGTTTGCCGCACGGACGGCCAGTGGCTTACCGGCGTGCTTTCGCGAGCCAACCTCGCTTTTCTCGGGACCACCAGTCTGGAGGCAAACCTCGTTGTGAGCCGCATCTGCTCGCGGCTCGGCCTTCGCATGATCGTCGGGCCCGCCTCTTCCGGTGCCTACGTGGTATCCACCTTTGTGCACGATGACGGCATCACGTTCGAGAAAGTCGCCGGCTACGGGACGGAACATCTGGAGCTGACCGAAATCGATTACGATTCCCTCCTGCCGAAGTTCAAGGCGCTGTCCTTTTACCCGGGCAGAAGATCAAAGTACCGCCCGGGCATCAGTGAGGGCCTGCTGGCCGGACACATCGCGGCCCGGTCCTGCAAGATCTTCGTATCCATGACCAACAGCGCCATGGCCTTCGAGGCGGTCAAGAACGTCTGCGTGATGAACGGACTGGGCCTGGAGAGGACAAAAGTGGTCGCCATGCCCGTTTTCCACATTTTCGATCCCTACTCCGGATGCGCCTACTACTACGATATCCTGGAAAAGAAGATCGGAATTCCGAACTGGCTTACGGGCGAGGTGCGCTGGGAAGCATACAACGGGGATTAGCACGCGGTGCGGCGCAATCACTTTTCCACGATCAACCTTGCGTAGGCTTCCGACAGCCTGACAAATTCGTTGTGTTCGCCGCCCTTGTCGGGATGTTTCTTTTTTGCCTTTCGCCGGTACAGGCGCAAGAGTTCCTTTCTGGTCATCTCCCGGAAACCGTCCGCACCGATCCCGAAAACCGCCAGAGCAGCTTCCATCGAAATATCGGGGGAAGGAGCAGGCCGCCGTTCGAACCTCTGCTGCGAACGGAACCATTGGGGCCAGCCGTCTTCTTCATGGAAACCCGAATCGAAGTACAGCCATGCATATTTCCGGAGATAGGGATGCAGGCCGTTGCCGCCTGAGCTGTCCACACCCGCGAAGAACTCGCTGTCCCGGTCCAGGGCGCAGAGCGCGTCGATGACGTGCCGGTCCAGCAATTCCCGGTCTATTGCGACGGGATGTTCCCTCACGTGACCGGGGAAGTTCGGGGCAATGCCGAGAGAGGCGTAAACGTATGCCGCGAATTCGCGGGGCGGAAGGCTCTGTTCCATGGCCTCGAGAAGCGTCTCGATCTCGTCTCGCGATTTGGAGAGCAGGACATTCAGGAATTTCCAGTGCCTTGTGCCCAGCTCACCTGTGTCGATGCGTGCGAAGCGCAGGAAATAGAGCCTCCGGGCATCGAAAATATGGACCCCTCCCCGCCCCGGCGGCGGAGGTTCCGCCTTGCTCCTTTTCACCCGCGTATGCCGGTATCTTTCGATTATTGTCTGGATGTCCGGCCGGAGATAGGGCTTGAAAACCCTCTCGAGGTCCTCCGTTTTGAAACAGATCCCCATCGCCTCCAGTTTTTCCCCGATCGCGGGGCTGAAGCAGAAGCCATGCCCGCCCATATAAGAGATGTGAAGAGCCGGGTCGGCGCCAAGGTCCATAAGATCGCGGTCCTTGAGGACGCCCTCATCCGGGTAGCTCTCTTTGAGGATGTAGTGACAGCGGTCATCTATTTTGACACGTTTGAGGTAAAAGGGACTGTCTCCTTTCCGTGCCCGCGAACTTCCGGGTCGGAAATTATGGTAACACTGCGCTTCCTGTAAAGCAAATTGCGGGTAAAGCCGATTTAAATGTGATGCGGTTCGAGCGAAGGCTGAAAGACTCCAGCTCCGGCTGGCGGGCGCTCGAGTGCATCCTCATGTGGGATTTCCGACTCCGGGGAACAGAATGAACATCGTGGTGCAGCAGGAAGAACTGATTCAGAGATACCTCGACGAAGGCAACAGGGAAGCCGCTATCAAACTCCTTTTCGAACTTGTCACGGCCTGCGCGAAGGAGAAGAAATTCGGAGCGGCAAAAGAGCTGCGGGATCGCATGTTTGAAATAGACCCCATGGCGCTCAATGAAATCATCCGTTCGGGCGAACTCATCGAAGAGGAAAAAAACGAATCCATAGACAGGGAACACCGCGAAATCTGGGCGAAACTTTACCAGGGACTTAGTATGGAGGAAGCCAACGCGCTCTTCTACGCCATGAGGAATGCAAAGTACTCCACCGACGGCCTGATCTACAGCCAGGGGGAATGGAAACCCCGTCTTTTTTTTCTCAACAGCGGCAGGGCGAAGATCGTCTATTTCCAGAACGGCCGGGAAGTGCTTCTGAAGGTGCTGCACCCGGGGCAGGTCGTGGGAGAAGACGCCTTTTTTTCCACAACGAACTGCACGACTTCGATGATGGCGCTCTCGGAGGTGGACCTGAGCTACCTCGATGCCGATCATCTGAAAGCGTGGAAGGTGGAGTATCCGGTCCTCGAATCGAAACTCTTCGATTTCTGCTCCAGGGGGGAACGGATAAAGGACCTGATAAAGGCGCGGGACCTCGACCGGCGGCTCCTCAAGCGCATGAACGCCGGAGGAAAGGCACTGGTTCATCTCATGACTTCATCCGACAATCCCGTCGGCAAGCCTTTCAAGGTCGAGATGAGCGATATCTCCCGGGGAGGCGTCTGCTTCTGGGTTCGCATTTCCAAAAAAGAGACGGCAAGCCTTCTGCTCGCCCAGCGGGTACAGGTCAGCTATCTCAATAGCCTCATGGATTCTTCCAAGGCCGTCAACGCCAAGGGCATCATCGTCGCCGTGCGTTTTCACCCGTTCGAGGACTGCTCGGTCAACGTCAAGTTCGACACTCTTCTCCCGGCGGCGCTCATCGATGAACTCGAGCGGCTGGCGCCGGAATGCGCCGCGGGTTCTCCTAAAGAACGCTTTTGAAAAGCGTGGGGAGCTCGCCCCCCACGCCGCTACGCGGCCCATTCCGGCGCTGCGGCCACTGGCCGCAGCGCCGGAAATGCCGCAAGTACTACGATTCGTAAGGATTCCGCACCATAATGGTCTCTTCCCGGCCGGGTCCCACCGACACGATCTGGATCGGCACTCCCGCCATCTCCTCAATCGCCCTCAGGTAGTTTTGCGTATTGCGCGGCAGGTCGTCCCATTTCCGGGCCTTGGAGATGCTTTCCTCCCATCCGGGGAACTCCTCGAAAACGGGCTCGCATGCCTCAAGCGCGCTCAACTGAGGCGGAAGGCAGTCAAGCCTGCTCCCCCTGCAAAGGTAGGACGTTGCGATTTTGAGCTTCGGAATGCCGGTCAAAACGTCGAGCTTGGTAATGACGAGCCCCGACAAGCCGTTGAGACGCACGGCCCCTCTGACCACGAGGATGTCCAGCCAGCCGCAGCGCCGGGGACGTCCGGTTGTCGCGCCGAATTCCCCGCCCACCTTGCGGATGCGCTCG
>JAJFVB010000171.1 GCA_021372055.1 Desulfobacteraceae bacterium
CGACGGGCAGGAATATTGGGCTCCCAAACAGTAGCTCAGATAGAGAACTGATAAGGGGGTGGGTCAGATTTCAATTTCCACTTTGCAGAAAAGTGGGTCAGTTTTCGCCTTCCGTTGACAATAATCACGCCCATGTTTCCCATCTCCGAACTTGGACCGTGCCCCAGCAGCTCATTGTCACAGATCGGCTTGCCCTGGATTTTCGTTCGCGTTGTCGACCGCTTCCCTGTTAGAGTGAGTCTATGTACGCGTCCAGGTCCCGGACATCCCACAAGAGCTTCCTGCCGATTCGCTTCGGGCGCACTGGGAAGGGGGTTTTTGATCTCCTGCCGCAGCCATTGTAGAGTGTTCTCGGTGAAAGCCCAAGGTAAGCCGCGGCCTCTTCGATGGGCAGAAGACGTCTCTTACCGGTCGGTGATTTATCATCTTCTGCCTTTGTGCATCCGGGTCTTGTGACGTTGTGCGGATTTTCCATGGGTCAGATCCCGCTTTGAGTAAAGAGTTCTTCGGGGTTGGCGCGAAGCGCCTTCGCCCACTTGACCTGCTCGTCTCGTGACAGCGATTTCGTACCACGAATGACACGGCTCAAGACTGATTCCTGAATGCCAAGGGAGCGTGCGAATTCACCCTGCGTGTGAAACCCGCGGTCGTGAATGGTGGCCTTCAATTTCCAGTTCATGATTGTTCTCCGCTTAAAAAGGTTACTGTTGTAACTCATAGTGGGCAAAAAAATTTAGCCTGCTCACATATTCATTTCTGCTCTTCAGGGGCAGTCAGATCAGTCTTCCGGGCATCACCAACCGAGATGAGCGCGTCCACGGCATTTCCGAGAACGTCGTGGGGCTCTTGGCCAATATGCCCGCAGAGCAGTTCATATACGCGGCAGTGCAACTTCAGGTAGATGTTTTTCAAATCGATAATGATGACGTGCTCTCCGTTACCCAGGAGTTCTTGAACAAAGCCAAGTTCACGCTTGATCTCGACCCGTGACGCCGACTCGTCATCGGGCAAACTTGCCACCAGGTACCGGTGTTCACTCTCGGAGTAAATGTCGGCGAGAGCAACGTCAGAGTTGGATAGGTTCCTCACATGATCAGCGGCATGCTCCCGCGTGAATCCGACCCTGTTGAGGGCCTTGAATACTGCCAGCCGATAGACATCGCCCCAGGTGAACATGTGGCGGGTCCCCTCACCACCGATCTTGTAGCCGGTGGGTTTGAAGTGACCACGAAAGATCCATTGCTTCAGAAGGTTTGGCTCAATGCCGACAATGTGGCAGATTTGGGTCGACGTGAAATCTAAGAACTGGGAATCCTGTGCTCTTTTCATGGTGTCATCTCCTGTTTGGTTACCCATGTAACCATAAATACGCGCGAGCAATCACCATGTCAACAAATATTTCTTGGGTGCTGAAATATGTTCCAGAGAGGAGACCGAAAGCGAGCAGGCAGGGAATTTGTTGACCAAAATGTTGACCAAGAAGCAAAAAAGGACTCAACCTTTCGGCTAAGTCCTTGATTTTCTTATACGCCTGACAGGATTCGAACCTGTGACCTACGGATTAGAAGTCCGTTGCTCTATCCAACTGAGCTACAGGCGCTCAAAGGAAATGGAAGGGAGCCAGCGGCGTTTCGAACCGGCGGCTTGCCCCATATCTTCCGATGGCTTCTTTAACACTTCCGGCTGGACTCCGCAAGAAGTTATCCGGGCAGCAGGGTCTGCCCTCTGCAATCAATTATCGCACTGCCTCCCGGCAAAGCGCCCCGGGAGCCTTGACCGACCTCCTTGATACGCCCGTCTTCGATGACAACCCACCCGTTCGGCCGGGGATCGGAGCCGGTGCAATCGATTATTGTCGCATTGGCCAGAATGAGATTTCCCACTTTGTCTCCTTTTGTCTGCGTGCAGCCATGTGCCGCGATCGCATTGACCGGCAATCCGGCAAGGGAAGCCCCGGCATGCCGGCTTTCATCGGGTCGTGTAACGCGTCAATCCGGAACCTGGATAGAATCAGATCCGAGCACTTGCGTAAATAAGAATCCCATTTTTTGTTGCGGATGAGCAAGGCGGCGGGAGGAATTTCTTTCCGCGGCGAGCGAAAATGTCGATAAGACTCTTACCGATCGCAAGGCGAAACCCTGAACTCGGGGGGGAAAGCGCATCGGTCACCTATCCTTGCCGGGGGGCCGTGGAGATTCCCTTGCGATTGACGCAACCGAAAGGTTGTGATTTAAATCCGGTCGGCACCGTGACGCTCGGCTCTGCGGGGATACTCCATTCGCCCGTTCGAAGCCCTGGCGGAGCACCATGAGAAGCGTCCCGGGGAAGGGATTCTGCATTTGATCGTATTTTCCATGTTTCTGTTGGGCCTGATGGTGGGCTTTGTCGGCGCAGGCGGCGCGGGTCTGGTCATCGCGGTTTTGACCGTAGGGTTCGGGGTTCCCATTCACACGGCTCTGGGCACATCGCTCGGGGCCATGATGTTCACAACCATGTCCGGAGTGGTGAGCCATTTCCGGGAACATAACGTGGCGTTAAAGGAAGGGCTCCTCGTCGGCACCTTCGGCGCTTTCGGCGCATACGGCGGAGTTCACATCGCCTCCATCCTGCCCTCCGGCGACCTTTCCCGGATGACGGCGGGCATGCTGTTCCTGTCCGCCGTTTTGATCACGCTTCGGATGTTCTTCTCCTTCAGGGGACTCCTGGCCGTGAAGGACTCGAACCGCGTCACATTCTGGCTTGTCACCTGCGCCTTGGGGCTTCTGTGCGGAGTCCTTTCCGGGACTTTCGGAATCGGGGCTGCGCCTTTCATTCAGATCGGGCTGCTGCTGTTTTTCAGTCTTTCCCTGCCCCAGGTGGCGGGGACAACGATGCTTGTGATCCTCCCGATCGCTTTCACGGGAGGCTTTGGTTACCTGGCCGAAGGGCACCTCGACATCATGCTGTTCCTCCAGGTTGTCGCGGGCCTCATGTCCGGCGCATATATCGGAGCCAAGTTCACCCGGCGGCTTCATCTCTCGGTATTGAAAACCACAATGGTGGCCATGCCGGTATTTGCGGGCACCCTGCTGTGGCTCGGCTCTTAGCAGCCGATGAGCGCCGCAAGCGCCAAAATGAGCCGCGTAGCGGCGTGGGGGGGGGGGGCGAGCTCCCCACGCTTTTCAAAAGCGTTCTTCGCTACATTATCGAGAGGCAAAAAACAGGCATCGCGCAAAAGCTTCCTCAAATTTCCCCCGAAACATTCCCTCCGAGACCGGAGATACTTATTTTCCCAACCAGCGTTGTGTTGGAATAACTCCGCCCGGCTCGCCGCAATTCGGGCATGAGCGGCCGGAACAAGCCTGCAAGCCGCTACCCATTCGAATAACCGACAAAAGGAGGAGAGCCGTGGCGGAAGGCACATCCGAGCACTTGGCAAATGCGCCGGACAGGGTTTCACCGCGCTGGAAATACGCACTCGCCGTGATAGTTGTCCTGGGAATGGCCGTGCTCATCTATATTTCGGCCAGATCTTACTCCGATGCCCCCCCGGTTCCCGAGAAGGTAGTGGGGCCGGCGGGACAGACCGTTTTTACCGAGTCCGACATCTGGGAGGGCCAGCAGGTTTTTCTCAAATACGGCCTCATGGACAACGGATCCATCTGGGGACACGGAGCGTATCTCGGGCCGGATTTTTCCGCTGAGTACCTCCATACCCTCGGGTTCGATGCCTCCGCCTCGATAGCCCGGAGCCTTTACGGAAAGGCTCCGAACGCGCTCGGCCCGGTCGAAAGCGAGGTTGTCTCCGCCGAAGTCATGCGCCTTCTCCGGGAAAACCGCTATGACCCAGGCACGAAGACTCTGAGCTTTACCCGGCCCGAGGTGGACTCGTTTCGCAACCAGATCGCCAAGTGGACGGATTATTTCAAGGATCCGAAAAGCAACGGAGGTTTGCGGGCCGAATACATCAAGGACCCGGAAGAACTTCGAAAGCTGACGGCCTTTTTCGCCTGGGCGGCCTGGGCCTGCGTCGCGAACCGGCCCGGACAGACCTACTCCTATACCGGCAACTTCCCTTACGATCCGCTCGTCGGCAATGTCCCGACGGGGACCGCGATCTTCTGGAGCATGATGAGCATTATCTGGCTCATGGGAGGGACGGCGCTGGTTCTGTTTGCGTTCGGGCGCTACGATTACCTGGGTTGGAAAAGCGAGCTTGCGGCAGCCTATCCCCGGATGGTGCCGGGCAAGCCGACCGATACCCAGAGAGCAACGATCAAGTTTTTCTTCGCCGTGAGCCTGCTCTTTCTCGCCCAGGTTCTGGTTGGAGGCGGTATCGCCCATTTCCGGGCAGACCCCGGAAATTTCTACGGATTCAACCTTTCGGAATACTTCCCGAGCAATATCCTGCGAACGTGGCACCTGCAATTGGCAATGTTCTGGATCGCGAGTTCTTACGTAGCGGGAGCCCTTCTGCTGGCCCCCTCGCTGGGCGGGCTTGAACCGAAGCGGCAAACCTTCGGGATACATCTGCTCTTTTGGGCCTTTGTGATCGTGATCGGCGGGAGTCTTCTGGGCGAAATAGCGGGAATCAATCAGCAACTCGGCGCCCTGTGGTTCTGGCTGGGACACCAGGGATGGGAATTTCTGGAACTGGGCCGGTTCTGGCAGGTCCTGCTGGCAATCGGGCTGCTGTTCTGGCTTGTCCTGCTGTACCGGGAAGTCGCGCCGGCTTTGAAGGATCCCGGACGGCGCGAGCTTTCCGGCCTCTTTCTGCTCGGAGCCCTCATGATTCCGCTTTTCTATCTTCCCGCGTTTTTCTTCGGCAGCTCATCGAATTTTGCCGTTGTCGATACCTGGCGGTTCTGGATTATCCATTTATGGGTTGAGGGTTTTCTGGAAATCTTCGTCACCATCCTCGTTGCGCTGACGTTCGTGCAACTGGGCCTGGTTTCGACCGTGACCGCTGTCCGGGTGATCTACCTCGACGCCATCCTCTTTCTTGCGGGAGGGATCGTCGGCACCGCGCACCACTGGTACTGGACGGGGCAGTCCTCAATTTCGATGGCTTTCGCGGCGATGTATTCGGCGCTGGAAGTCGTTCCGCTGACCCTTTTGACCCTCGATGCCGGAGATTTCATAAAACTTGGCGGAAAGGCATGCGGCGTCTGCGGAAAACCGGCCACAAATCCGCATAGATGGGGATTTTACTTCCTGCTTGCGGTCGGATTCTGGAATTTTGTCGGCGCGGGGATTTTCGGATTTCTCATAAACCTTCCAATTGTGAGCTATTTCGAAGTCGGAACGGTGCTGACCCCGAATCACGGCCATTCCGCGCTTATGGGCGCTTTCGGAATGCTCGGGATGGCGCTCATCGCCATCGCTCTGCGTCAGGTCTCGACCGACGAACAATGGGTTCTCCCGGAAAAATTGATCAAAACCTCGTTCTGGGGGCTCAATGCGGGCCTGGCGCTCATGGTGATCGCAAATCTTTTTCCCGGCGGAGTGATGCAGGTCCGGGACGTCCTCCAAAACGGCTACTGGCACGCCAGAAGCCTTTACTATCTCGATCAGGAATTCGTGAGGATGATCGAATGGGCGCGCATGCCGGGCGATACCGTTTTTATCGTATTCGGCGTCATTCCGGCGGTGATTGCGGCAGGAATTGTCTTCTTCCGGAATGCGTCAAGAGCGGCTGTCAAAACCCGGTAGACCCGACCGGTATTGAGAAATCCGCTGCCGAAAATTGGCTGCCGCTCCATTATCTCCGGCTAAAACCGGGTCGGGAGGATCTTATCCCGACGACTTCAGCCCGCATGAGCCTCCTGCGGACCTCCGCTTCAGTGGATGCTACGCTCCTCATCCCGCCACGTTCCAGAAAACACTTGAATTCTAAGTCCTTGCATCGGATTATCGGCCGATCGGCCCTAAACATCACTCGCGGAGGTACGATGGACACATGTCGTGTGAAACACCCCAAGGCCGATGGCGATCGAATCCGGATAGGGAACACCGTCGATGAGATCAAAGGCGTAAGACCAAGGGCGGCCGTGGGATCCTTTCAAGGAGAATGCCCTACAAGGACAAGAACCGCTGAACCCGCATGCCGATTCTCAATGTGGCCCGCATGGGCAAGTTCTCTTCCGGCAGGGCCATCCGGGAATATTGCAGGGACATCTGGAATGTCGAACCGGTGAAGGTGCACATGGAAACGGGGACGCCTTCCTCCTGAGGGCCGAAGCGGACTGCCACGGCACGTTTCCCGGCGGAATATCTTGTGCTCAAACGGCTGAAGCCGGCGCGACAGCCAGCCCGGGACTCTCCCGGGCCACAATGGGAAAAGACGAAAAAGATCCCGGCGCTAACAGGCCGTTCAATCAATCGAGGAAGAAGGCCTTACCGTCCTCCGCAAATTCGACGCCGGCCTCATCGAGCTTTGACAAGACATCCTCGCTCATGTGGGTCAGAACGATCCGTGCGCATCCGAGTCTGTCCCTGTTTTCCCGAATGCTCGCATAATCCATGTGATATTTGGTTTTCCTGGACCAGAAGTAGGCCTCGCACACGAACAGGTCCGCTCCCGAAGCGGCCCCCAGGATCGAGTCGGTCCATTCGGTGTCGCCCGAAAAACCGAGGACTTTGCCTCCGCATTCGATCCGCAAGGCATACGACGGGGCGCCGCTTGCGTGAATCACTTCAAACGGGGTCACAACGGCCTCGCCAATACGTTCGGGGGTCTTCTCGCGCCATTCATGGAACTGGAGCGAAAACCTCAGAGGAATTTTCGACGATCCCGGGAAAAACACTTCCATTGCCGCCCGGACTCTTTCCTCAACCCCTGCGGGGCCCGCGATCAGAAGCGGCGAGGTGCGTTTTGTAAGGAGGTGCTCGTTAAGGAGGAGAAAAGGGATGCCGCCAAAGTGGTCCCCATGAAGATGGGTCAGGAAAATCGTATCGAATGCGGACGTTTCGACTCCGACTCGTTTCATTGCGACAAGGGATGAAGCGCCGCAGTCGACCAGAAAACCTTTCCCCTCCATCTGCACAAGGGTGCACGCCTGGAGTCTTCCGCCGCTGCCGAATGCATCACCCGATCCGAGAAACCGCACAACCACGCCGCTCATAAACACCCCCTCACAGCTCAGATTCATCAGAGCAGATTTCGTAGGATTCCATCAGTAACCCCGACACGCCCCGCCACTCGGGACCCCAACCCGGCAACACCGCGGACATCGGCCACGATATTCGGCGCTCCAAGGAGAAGCATCGCGGAGGCCTTGCGTCAATGGAAA
>JAJFVB010000318.1 GCA_021372055.1 Desulfobacteraceae bacterium
CAGCCTCACGCCACCGGCCACATTGATGAAGACATCCTGCTGGGCGAAATTGAAACCCAGCTTTTTTTCCAGAACGGCAAGCAAAAGTGAGAGCCTGTTGGTGTCAACGCCCATGCAGGTGCGTCTCGGCTGCATCCAGCCGGTCGCGCTGACAAGGGCCTGAAGTTCGACAAGAATGGGCCGGGTTCCTTCGACCGAACAGGCGACCACCGAGCCCGAGACGCCCTTGGGCCGCTCCGCCAGCAGAAGCTGCGAAGGGTTGGCGACCTCTTCCAGGCCGCTTTCCTTCATCTCGAACACTCCGACCTCGTTTGTCGATCCGTAGCGGTTCTTTACGGCCCTGAGCAGCCGGAAGGTATGCGTCCGGTCGCCTTCAAGGTAGAGGACCGTATCGACGAGGTGCTCCAGAGCCCTCGGCCCGGCGATCGCCCCCTCCTTGGTGACGTGTCCGATAATGAAAACGCTGATTCCGGCCTCCTTGCCGGCCCTCATGAGCCTGGAGGCGCATTCGCGAACCTGGCTGATCGAACCGGGAGCAACGTCGAGCATACGGGTATTGAGCGTCTGAATGGAATCGACGGCCACAACGAGCGGCGGTTTCTTTTCCATTTCGTCCAGAACGGCCTCAAGGGATGTCTCCGAGAAGATAAGCAGATCCCGCGAGGAAAGGCCGAGGCGCTGCGCTCGGGACTTGAGCTGCTGCGGGCTTTCCTCCCCCGAGACGTAGAGCACCTTGCCTTCTTTTGTCATCTTTGCAAGGGCCTGAAGGAGCAGCGTCGATTTTCCTATCCCGGGGTCTCCCGCGAGAAGGACGAGGGAGCCTTTTGTCAAGCCGCCCCCAAGCACGCGGTCCCATTCGCCGATGCCGGTAAGAAACCGGGTCTCGCCGTCGGACTCGATTTCATCGAGGCTGACGGGCCGGGAGGAAGCCGGTCTTGCAGCTTTTGCCGCCTTCTCCCGCCCCTTGAGCGCCACCTCCTCGACAAAGCTGTCCCAGTGCTGGCATTCGGGGCATTTTCCCATCCATTTCGGGCTGACATAACCACATTGCTGGCAACGGTAGATAAGTTTGGGGTCGGCCATTTCGGTCCTCTCTGAGCCAATGGGTATTCCGGAGCTTTCAAAATTCCGGATTTGCCGCGCTGCCGCACGGTTTACCTCTTTTCGGCCCAAAAATCAAAGCCGTCGGGATCCGTCCCGTTGAGCCGATGATTACGCGCTACGGGATTTCGGGTCGGGATATGGGCTTATCCGCGGTAGCGCGGGCCGATTTCGATTGCAAATTGACTTTCTTGAAAGGATTGTTTTATATAGACGTCTCATGAAGTCGAATCCGGTTCTTTCAGAACCTGAGGCGATCGCCTCAAAAAAGGAGAGGAGCTCACCTGATGGCTGGCAATATTATCGAGGTTACGGACGGCAGTTTTGAGCAGGAAGTACTTCAGTCTGATCTACCCGTTCTCGTTGATTTCTGGGCGCCGTGGTGCGGCCCCTGCCGGGCGATAGCCCCTGTTGTTGAGGAGCTGTCGGCAGATTACGGAGCCAAGCTTAAGGTCGCAAAGTGCAATGTTGACGATAATCCCAAGATTCCTGGCAAGTTCGGAATCCGTGCGATTCCCACTTTGATCATCTTCAAAAACGGCAATGTTAGCGAACAGATCACCGGCGCCGTTGCGAAGTCGCAAATCACCGCGGCTATCGACAAGGTTGTGGGCTGATATCCGGCAGGGCCCTCCAATCCCTCCGAGAGACCTCCTCATTTATGACTGAAAACAGCGTTTACGATGTGATTATCATTGGCGGCGGGCCGGCTGGTTTGACAGCCGGCCTTTATGCCGCCCGGGCGCGCCTGAACGTCCTCCTTCTGGAGCAGATGGGGTTTGGCGGTCAACTGCTGACCTACGAAAAAGTTGACAATTACCCCGGTTTTCCCGAGGGAATAGGCGCTTTCGGCCTCGCCGAGCTCATAAGCGCGCAGGCTTTGCGCTTCGGACTTCAGGTCCGCAATGCCGAGGTTCTCAGCCTGGACCTGACGGACAAGATAAAAACCATAATCCTGGCCGACAGCGTTCTGCGGGCGCGAACGGTCATCCTCGCCACGGGCGCCGCCCCGAACAAACTCGGCGTAAAAGGCGAGACCGAGCTCACCGGCAGAGGCGTCTCCTACTGCGCCGTGTGTGACGCTCCCTTCTATCGGGACCAGGAAGTCGCGGTGGTGGGCGGCGGGGATACGGCCATCGAAGAGGCCGTGTATCTGACCAAGTTTGCCGCCAAAGTGCACGTGGTGCACCGCAGGGAGCGACTGCGGGCCACACCCGTTATCCAGGAAAAAGCCTTTGATAATGAGAAAATTTCATTTATCCTATGCAGCGTGGTGACGGAGATCCAGGGGAGCCGCCAGGGCGTTTGCGGCCTTGAGCTCCGCGACACCAGGGATTCGGCCGTTTCGGTTCTGCCTGTCAGCGGGGTATTCATGTTCGTGGGCATAAAACCGAATTCCAAAATCATCCCCCCGGTAGTCGAGCGAGACGAAGCGGGCTTCATTTGCACCGACAAGGAAATGGCTACCAGTGTGCCCGGAGTGTTTGCTGCGGGAGACATTCGCGTAAAGGCGCTCCGCCAGATCGTTACAGCCGTGGGCGACGGGGCGACGGCAGCTTTCAATGCCGGCCGCTATATCGAGTCCAATTTTTGATCCAGCCGTGTTGAACGGGGTTGCTATGATTTCTTTTTCTACACGCTCCAAATCGGTCCTCCGCCCTTCGGGTTTTTTCGTTCTTTTTGCCATTCTTCTCATGCTGAGCGGATGCAGCGGGCTGGACCTCAAAGACTTTTATTTCGGCAATCTGTTCAGCGGCAAGGGATCGAGCACCATCGACAAGACCGCTGAGCAGTTCGCAATCGACGGCATGCAGAAACTCCAGGCCAAAAAGTACGATGAAGCCGCCGAGGATTTCAAAAAGCTCAAGGAAAACTATCCTTACAGCAAGTACGCGATACTCGCCGAACTCAAACTGGGCGACGCCTACTTCTATGACAGGAAGTACAACGAAGCTTCCATGGCCTACGAGGAATTCGTAAGGCTTCATCCTCGCAACGAAGTAATCCCCTACGTGCTCTATCAGATCGGAATGAGCCATTTTCTCACCTTCACCTCCGTCGACCGTGACCCCGAAGAGACCGGCACGGCAATGCAGGCATTCGAGAAGGTGATGAAGAATTTCCCGGATTCCGACTATGCCCGGAAATCGGAAAAACAGATATTGGAATGCAGGAAGCGCATCGCTTCACACGAATTCAGCGTGGCCAAGTTCTACTACATTGTGAAGCAGTGGGGCGCCGCAAAGATCCGGCTCGACGGCATGGTCAGGAAGTACCCACAGGCCGTGGCCGAACTCGGCTATGGAAACGCGGTCGACAAGATGCTCGCGAAGTGCGAGAAGGAATTGGCCAAGGGGAAACAGGACCCCGGAATCTGGACGAAAATAGGCTTTTGATTTCCCGGGGCCGGTGGCGTGCTGTGCGTTTCACCGGAAAAAACCTTATCGAAGATCATACGAAAGATGTTGACAAATGGGATCGCTTTCCTGCATTCTTTGAATGCCTGAAAAGGAGAGTTGACCTGCCCTTTATATACCCCCGGACTATTACAGGCGTAGCTTTGATCTGAAGGCACATTCGCCGGATCGGGTCTCCCGGCAATTTCGCTCCCATATCTTGAAAATCCTATGTCTATGTCCTCGCACTCGATTATCAATTTCCCAGATCCGGAAGAATATCGCCCAGGATTTTACCAGACGCTTTAATTGGAGAAACCAATGCCTGATGCACCAACCCTTTCCGAGGGCAACACTCACAAGGAATCCACTCGCGATCACCGCAACGAGATGAACCTTGTGGAATTGAAGAACAAGAATATCCGGGAACTCCTGACCATCGCCAAGGCGTATAACATCGACGGCGCCAGCTCCATGCGAAAGCAGGAGCTCATCTTCGCCCTGTTGCAGGCTCAGGCCGAAATGAGCGGCCTGATCTACGGCGAGGGCGTCCTGGAAATCCTGCCCGATGGCTTTGGTTTTCTGAGGAGCCAGAACTACAACTACCTTCCCGGGCCGGACGACATCTATGTTTCCCCCTCGCAGATCCGCAGGTTCAACCTGCGCACGGGCGACAGCATCTCCGGGCAGATCCGCCCGCCCAAGGACAATGAGCGCTATTTCGCGCTGCTGAAAGTCGAGGCGGTCAACTACGAAGACCCCGAGATCGCGCGCGACAAGATCCTGTTCGACAACCTTACGCCCCTCTATCCCGACCGGCGCGTCAAACTCGAGACCCTGTCCGACAACCTGTCCACGCGCGTCATGGACCTGCTCACCCCGATCGGTTTCGGCCAGCGCGGCCTGATCGTCGCGCAACCCCGCACCGGCAAAACGATGCTCCTGCAAAACATCGCCAACGCGATAGCCCTCAATCACAAGGACGCCTATCTCATCGTCCTCCTGATCGACGAGCGGCCGGAAGAAGTCACGGACATGCAGCGCAACGTGCGGGCCGAGGTGGTGAGTTCCACCTTCGACGAACCGCCGCAACGGCACGTGCAGGTGGCCGAAATGGTCAGCGAGAAGGCAAAGCGGCTGGTTGAGCACAAAAAAGACGTCGTCATCCTTTTGGACAGCATCACGCGCCTTGCGCGCGCCTACAACAGCGTGGTCCCGCCCAGCGGCAAGATCCTCTCCGGCGGTCTCGATTCCAACGCGCTCCACAGGCCCAAACGGTTCTTCGGCGCGGCGCGAAACGTCGAACAGGGCGGAAGCCTCACGATCATCGCGACGGCTCTCATCGACACCGGCAGCCGCATGGATGAAGTCATCTTCGAAGAGTTCAAGGGCACGGGCAACATGGAAATCGTCCTGGACCGCAAGCTCGCCGACCGCCGAATTTTCCCGGCCATCGACATCAACAAGTCCGGAACGCGCAAGGAAGAGTTGCTCATTATCTCGGAGGATCTCAACAGGATCTGGATATTGCGGAAGCTTCTCTCGCCGCTCAATCCGATAGACGCCATGGTGTTCCTGCTCGACAAGATGCAGGGCACGAAGAACAATCCGGATTTTCTCGCTTCGATGAACAGGTAGCGCGGGACCGGCCTCAGGAGACGGGAAAAGGGAGTGGGAAACGCAGCCCGCGCACCTTTCGTGTGGGGCCGCTGGGTTTCGGCGCGGGTCGCTTGGACAAATGCCTTGAAAAACCGAAACAACGATGTATAATTGATGATTCACGAACATATTCGTTCTAAGGAGGAAGCCCAGTACATGAAGGACGGTATTCATCCCCAGTATTTTCAGACGGTCATAAAGTGCGCGTGCGGAAACGAGATTGAAACCGGGTCCACCAAGAAGGAAATCCGCGTTGAAATCTGTTCGAAGTGCCATCCGTTCTACACAGGCAAGCAGAAACTGGTTGACTCTGCAGGACGTATCGAACGATTCCGCAGGAAATACGCAAAATTCCAGAAGCCGGAGGCCAAGGAGTAATTCCGGGCCAATTCGCTTTTCATTTCCCTGTTCTTGCCTGGCCCCCGCAAGGGGCCATACCAGGCGCAACCCGAACCGGCCGTCACCGGTTCTTTATTTTTGTTCGGGGCCTTCGCTCCGTACAGCAGCGCGATCTTCGTCAAGGATGGACTGGCAGTATGTTTGGCAGGCTGGAAAGCGTCGTACAAAAATTCCAGAAGCTCGAAGAGGAACTCGGAAATCCCGATCTGCTGGCTAATCAGAAAGAATACCAGCAGGTCGCAAGGGAACGCTCCGAGTTGGCCCCCATTGTGGAGAAGTACGCTCTCTACAAGAACCTCAAGAACCAGGTCCTGGAAAACCAGGGGCTATTCGAGCGAGAAGAAGACGCCGACATGCGCGAACTCATCCGGGAGGAGATCGTCAGCCTCAAAGAGCAGCTCGACGCGACCGAAGAAGAGATCAAGCTCATGCTTGCTCCCAAGGACCCCAATGACGACAAGAACGTCATCCTCGAAATTCGAGCCGGCACCGGGGGCGAGGAGGCTGCGCTTTTCGTTTCGGATCTTTTCCGCATGTATTCCCGGTATGCCGAGTTGCGCAGGTGGAAGGTCGAGATTCTCGACGCCCATCAGACCGGCATCGGGGGCCTCAAGGAAATCATTGCCTCCATCAACGGAAAAGGCGCATACAGCAGGCTGAAATACGAGCGCGGGGTGCACAGGGTTCAGAGGATTCCGGTGACGGAGAGCCAGGGCAGGATTCACACTTCCGCAGTCACGGTGGCCGTTCTTCCCGAAGCCGCGGAAGTGGATGTCTTTATCGATCCGAACGACATCCGGGTGGACGTGTTCCGCTCTTCGGGGCCCGGCGGACAAAGCGTCAACACGACCGATTCGGCCGTTCGCATCACCCACATACCTACCGGACTGGTAGTGACGTGCCAAGACGAAAAATCGCAGCACAAAAACAAGGCGAAGGCATTGAAGGTGCTGCGGGCCAGACTGCTCGACACCATGCAGCGCGAGCAGGAGGCAAAAATCGCTCAGGACCGCAAGAGCCAGGTCGGCACGGGCGACCGGAGCGAAAGAATCAGAACCTACAATTTTCCTCAGAACCGGGTCTCGGATCATCGGATCAATTTGACGCTCTACAAGCTGGACGTCATCATGACCGGCATGATGGACGATCTTATCGACCCGCTCGCAACCTACTTCCAGGCCGAAGCGCTCAGGGGCGCTCCTCCCCAGGGCACGTAGCGGCGATCCTCCATTTTTTCGGGATTTTCTAGTGACCGGAAACCGCTTCGGCAAGGTCGGCTACAGCGGGTTGAGATTCATTGCGTCCCGGCGGGCGTCTTCTCTTTCTATCGGCGGATTCTTTTACCAGGGCCGCGATTTGGGCTCCCGTCATGCTGTCTTTCAAGAGGAAATGATCGGCCCCGTACCGCTTTGCCACATTGCGGTATTCGGGCATATCGTAGCTTGTCAGAATGCTTACCGCCACTTTCGGGTACTTTGCTTTGATTTCTCTCGCCAATTCCAGGCCGTTTTTGCCGGACAGCCGGATGCCTATGAAGATCATGTCCGGGGGGGTGCTCTCAATTGTGCTCAGTGCGTCGGTGCCGTCGGAAAATTCGCTGATTGTAAGAGTCGGGATATACAGCTTCAGGATTTCCCTGAAAGAACGCCTGAAAAATTCGTTCTTTTCTATTATCAAAACCGAATACATCAGAATCCTCCATCGCGGCCGGGCTCAAACGCCGCGGCAATGCGGGAGAAGACCGCGCCGCCCTGCCGACGCGAGATAGTATTTCCGAAAAGGGGTTCCGTAAATACGGAGTTTCCTGTATTTGTCAGGTGCGATGACATTAGGCAAAAATACATACCGGAACCGCCGATGCTGTACCCTTTGGGATCAGGGGGTATGTATCCCATGGTTACGGGGGATCGAAAATATGCACGATTTTTTACCGCCCGTTCTTGCGCGGCTGCCACGGCCCGCCGATCCCACAGTCATGCCGGGGCTTGGGCGACCCAAGTGTGGCCAAGGTAAAGATCAATGAATTCGGACGCTTAAATTTTTCAGGCAAGATTGACTTTAGACTTCCATTTGCTATACTGGATCGGATGTACGCCAAACCATGCAGCCGGAAGCAACCCAAAACGGAGGCAGTTCTTTGCGCCAGACTAAATTTATCTTTATCACAGGTGGAGTACTATCCTCGCTCGGCAAAGGTCTCGCGGCCGCGTCCATCGGCGCTCTGATGGAGAGCAGAGGACTCCGGGTCACCCTCCAGAAACTCGATCCCTACATCAACGTCGACCCCGGCACGATGAACCCCTTCCAGCACGGTGAGGTGTTCGTGACCGACGACGGGGCCGAAACCGACCTGGACCTCGGCCACTACGAACGATTCACCCATGCCCGGCTCGGCAAAAAGAACAACTATACTTCGGGCAGCATCTATTACTCCGTCATCATGAAGGAACGGCGCGGCGAATACCTTGGCGGAACCGTTCAGGTCATCCCCCATATAACCGACGAAATCAAATCGAGCATCCGGGGATCGTCCGACAATATGGACATAGCCATTGTCGAGATCGGCGGAACGGTGGGCGACATCGAGAGCCTTCCCTTTCTCGAAGCCATCCGGCAGTTCCGGAACGATGTCGGGAGGGAAAACGCCATATTCGTTCACGTGACCCTGGTACCCTATCTCCCCACTTCCGGCGAGGTGAAAACCAAGCCCACGCAGCACAGTGTCAAGGAGCTTCGCGGCATAGGCATCCAGCCCGACATTCTTCTGTGCCGCGCCCAGAAACAGCTCACACCGGACATCAAGGGAAAGATCGCCCATTTCTGCAACGTCGAATCCGACGGAGTCATCACGGCAAAAGACGTTGACTGCATCTACGAGGTCCCGATTCTTTACCACCAGGAAGGGTTGGACGAGAAAATTGTCCGGCTGCTCAACATCTGGACGCGCTCTCCCGTTCTCGACGATTGGGAGAAACTGGTGCACAGGATGAAGAATCCGACTCGCGAGGCGCGCATAGCCATCGTGGGCAAATACATCGATCTGAAGGAATCCTACAAGAGCCTCAACGAGGCGCTCGCCCACGGCGGCGCAGCTCACGGAGTCAAGCTGAACCTCGATTACGTGGACTCGGAAAACGTCGAAAAGGAGGGCGGCGAAGCACTCCTCGAAGGCGCGGACGGCATACTCGTTCCCGGGGGGTTCGGGCAGCGCGGGGTCGAGGGAAAGATCAAGACCATCCGTTACGCCCGTGAAAACCGGATACCATTCCTGGGTATCTGCCTTGGGATGCAGCTTGCGGTCGTCGAGTTTTCCCGTCATGTTGCGGGTCTGGAAAAAGCCCACAGCATGGAATTTGACAAGAACACCTCCGACCCCGTAATCTACTTGATGCGAGAATGGCTCGATTATAAGAACAATACGGTAATCCACCGGGACGAGAATTCGGATTACGGCGGCACCATGCGCCTCGGAGCCTATCCGTGCATGCTCGAACCCGACTCTTTCGCCTTCGATGCCTACGGCGTGCAGGAGATTTCCGAGCGCCACCGGCACCGCTACGAGTTCAACAACAAATATCGGGAGATTCTTGCCAAGCACGGGATGCGGTTTTCCGGCCTGTCTCCCGACCGCAATCTGATCGAGATTATCGAACTCCCCGATCATCCGTGGTTTCTCGGCTGCCAGTTCCATCCCGAATTCAAATCGCGGCCCATGGAACCCCACCCGATTTTCAAAGCCTTCGCGGGAAAAGCGCTCGAGGAAGCCCGGCGTAAAAGCCCGGACGACCCGTCGAAATGCGTGTGCTGAACCGGGCGGAGGCACCAATCTGAAAAAATGCGGACGGGGGAGGGAGATTGGTTCTTTCTTCCCCCTCCCCGCGCTTCGCGTCGGCCCACATCGTATCGAGGAATCGGGGAGAAATGGCGAGCAGCTTTGAAGTACTCGGTCAGGAGATCGGGAGGGACCGCTTTTTTCTTATCGGCGGTCCATGCGTGATAGAAAGCGAGGAGCTTGCGTTCGAGGTGGCGACGTACCTCAAGGGGGTCTGCGCCGGCCTTGGAATTCCCTTCATTTTCAAGAGCTCCTACGACAAGGCGAACCGGACCTCGGTGCAATCCTACCGCGGGCCGGGCCTCGAGCGCGGCCTGGAAATACTGGCCCGGATACGCCGGGAACTTCGGGTCCCGGTAATTACCGACGTGCACACGCCCTTTGAAGCCGAACCGGCCGGTCAGGTTGTCGACATCCTCCAGATCCCCGCCTTTCTGGTGCGTCAGACCGATCTCCTGGTAGCCGCCGGGCGGACCGGCAGACCCGTCAATCTCAAGAAGGCGCAGTTTCTCTCTGCCCGCGAGATGGGCCAGGCCATTGAAAAGGTCCGCTCCACCGGAAACGATCGCATTCTCCTGACGGAGCGCGGCACTCAGTTCGGCTACAACAATCTTGTGGTCGACATGAGATCCATCCCCATGATGGCCGACTTCGGCTATCCGGTCGTCTTCGACGCAACGCATTCCGTACAGCTCCCCGGCGCTCAGGGGACGAGTTCGGGCGGCCAGCGGCAGTATGTCCCTGTGCTCGCGTGCGCGGCAGTGGCCGCCGGGGCGCACGGCATTTTCATTGAAACGCACCCCGAGCCGGACAAGGCCCTTTGCGACGGGCCGAACTCCATTCCCCTTTCCCGGACGGCCGGGCTTCTCCGCAGGTTGCGTTCCATCTACAATCTGCAGAAGGAAACCGTTGAAACCGAGGAACATTCATGACAACGCTTGGCATCGATGATGCGCTGAGGAGTCGGATTCTTCCGGTGCGGCTCATGATTTTCGATGTTGACGGCGTCCTGACGGACGGGCGCGTCATCTATCTGGACGATGGGTCGGAGATAAAGGAATTCGACGCGCAGGACGGCCATGGGATCAAGCTCCTGCAGCGGGCGGGCATTCAGGTGGCTTTCCTGTCCGGGAGGGCCTGCGCCGCCGTCGAGAAGCGGGCCGCGGGACTGGGCGTCGCCATCCTTCACCAGAACTCGAAGTTCAAGGCTGAGGCCTTCGATCAGATTCTCGCTCAAACCGGGCTCGAGGAACATGAAGCCGGCTACATGGGGGATGATCTCATCGACATTCCCGTCATGCGGCGGGCCGGGTTTTCGGTCGCGGTTCCCAACGCCGTATCCCACGTCAGGCCCTACGCCCACTATATCACAAAAGCAAGCGGCGGACGCGGCGCGGCGCGGGAGGTCTGCGAGATGATCCTTCAGGTCAAGGGATTGTGGGAAGAGATAACGGAACGCTACTTCGGGAAGCTCGCCAAGTGATCCCCGCCTCAGCGACTCGAACGCGCAAGCTCCGCCGGTAGCCGAACCACCCCCGCACTATTCTAGAGGATTCCGTCCTTGATGATCTTCCTGTGGAAAGCCTCGGCTATTTTTTCCACCAGTTCGCCAATCTTGATCGGCTTTGTGAGATAGTCGCTCGCCCCGAGTTGCAACCCTTCGAGTCCGGAATCCACGGTCCCGAAACCGGTAAGGATGATCACTTCGGGCGATCCGGCCTTTTCCGTCTTTATCTCCCTCAGGACATCCATGCCGGAGATGCCCGGCATTCTCAGATCCAGGACGACCACATCGAACTGCTTTTCCCGGATCGCCCTGAGTCCTTCTTCCCCGTTGCCCGCGATCGAAGCTTCATATCCTCTGTGCTTGAGCAGTTGGGAGATATTCTGGATCAACCCGACTTCATCGTCAATCAGCAGCACTCGTGGAGCCTTCATCGCACACCACCTTCCCCGCACCTCCCGCGGGCGCGCGGAGGTGCCGCCGCGGGAAACGGTTTCGAGTGAAACCCTCCGGCCGTGAAGACGGCGATCCACGCACGGCAACGGAGCGCGGGATGAACGATCGCCACGGCTTCCGGTCCGCCTGGACCTGCACGGAGGGACAAGTAATGGGGGGAAAAATGGGCCTGAAATAACCGCGATTCCGGAATGCGGCCGGATGTCCTGCCGGATGTGGGAACAGATAGAAATCCATTCAACGTCCTGGAAGAAGAATCCTAAGCGCTTTTCCCGGGCCGGGGGGCCAAAAAGCCGGATCGGAGCATTCAGGGATCAGAGCGGGCGTGTCTGTTCGTACAGTCCTAAGGCGATGCTTTTAAAGCATTTCACACAATCTGACGATCTAATTACCGTGGATCCGCGATTATGTCCAGAATTAAGATCGGTTTCGCCCAATGCGTCGTCTTACGGACGGGACGATGTAGTGGAACTCTTTGCTCCGGGAAGGAATTCAGGGGGGAAGGCATGGTCCTCTTTTCCGATCAGTTTCCGAACTCTTACGCAATAAGGCTTTACAGTCAATATTCACCATGCTAAAGTATCGACCGTATTGTAATACTCTAATTTGATTAAGAATTTAGATCAAGAAGCATACCGTCCGGTGGTCGGACGAGAGTATGCCGAAATGGAACAGGGCCTATGAAAGTCCCTTCCCGTAAGATTGCGCAAATCCTCATTATTTTTGCGATCGGCAGCTTGAGCTTCCTCCTTGCGATGGGAGCCTGGCGGGGCAAAACCCAGAAGAAGCAGGAGGTCCCCGAGACTCCCTCGACCGAAGCCGAGATGAAGCTTACGGATATGGAATTCACGGAGATGCAGCAGGGCAGGAAATTCTGGACCATGCACGCCTCCGAGGCTCAATATTTCCAGGATCAGCAGAAAACGCTGCTCAAAACGGTGCAGGTTACCTTCTATCTGGAAAAAACCGGCGAAGAGGTCCATATCGAAAGCAGCGAAGGCATTCTGTATGCCGGAACGAAGAACATAGAACTGCGCGGAGCGGTTCGCGCGCACTTTCCGCGCGAATATGTGGCGAACATGGAAAAAGCGCTCTACGACCATCAAAAGAGGCTCATCTGGTCCGACGAGCCCGTTCAGGTCTCGGGTCCCGGATTGGAGCTCGAAGGCCAACACTGGGAGTACAGAATTCCCGAACACGCGACTACGCTGAGCGGCGGGATAAAGGCATCCCTGATAGCATCGCGGCTGAGAATTGAGAACTAAACCTTTAGGCACCCATTTTCGAGGAAATCCCATGAGGTGTAGCCCTGTTGCGAGATTCTGCGCCGGTGTGGTTCTGGCGCTTTGCCTTACGCTTTCGGCGCCGCCTGCTTTGCAGGCCGCGGGCGCCGGCAAATCCGAGGGGGTTGCGGGCGGCCTGACCGAGAAGATCGCCAAGAGCGACTCCCCCATCAATATTCAGTCCGACCGCATGGAGGCAAAGCAGGAAGAAAGGCTGATCCTCTTCGACGGCCATGTGGTCGTTCAGCAAGACGACATGACGCTCAATGCGAACAAGCTCAAGGTGGTGCTGCTGGCGGGCGAGAAGAACCCCGCTGGCCCCACCGACCGCATTGACTACATTGAAGCCGAGGGTGGGGTCAAAGTGACGCACAGGGACCGCCTCGCCACCGCGGCCAAGGCGATATTCTACCAGAAGGAACGAAAAATCGTCCTGCACGGCCATCCCATTGTCATGAAAGGCAACGACAAGATAGAGGGAACCCTCATCACGATTTATCTCAAGGAAGGCCGCAGCGTGGTGGAAGGCGGCAAGGGAACGCCCGTTCAGGCCGTGCTCTTCCCGGGCAAGAAGGATTAGGCGTGGCCCAGTCCGAAGTCAAAACACTGGTTGTCGACAACCTCGTCAAGTCGTATCAGGGCCGCTGTGTGGTGGATCACGTGTGCCTTGAACTGCGGGAAGCGCAAATAGTTGGGCTTCTGGGCCCGAATGGCGCTGGAAAATCGACGACCTTTTACAGTATTGTGGGTATAATTCGTCCTGAGAGCGGCGCCGTGTATCTGAATGGCGAGGACATTATCGGCCAACCGATGTATTTGAGGGCAAGAAAGGGGATCACCTACTTGTCGCAGGAGCCGTCGGTGTTTCGGAAGCTGACGGTGGAACAGAACATCATGGCCATTCTCGAGACCCTGGAAATCGGAAGGGCGGAGAGGCAGGCGAGGCTCAAGGGGCTCCTCGGCGAATTGCGGATCACGCATCTTGCCAAGAACAAGGCCGACCGCCTCTCGGGAGGCGAGCGCCGGCGGGTGGAGATCACTCGCGCGCTTGTTACACAACCCAGCTTTATCCTGCTCGATGAGCCCTTCGCAGGAATAGACCCGCTCGCCGTTGTCGAAATCCAGGGGCTTATCACGGCGCTCAAGGCCAAAGGCATCGGGGTTTTGATCTCGGACCACAACGTGCGCGAAACGCTCAAAGTGTGTGACTGGGCTTATATTATGCACGAAGGCCGCATACTCGAACAGGGCGATCCACTCAGTATCGCGGGAAGCGATCTGGCGAGGCGCACTTACCTGGGGGATCAATTCAGCCTATAACGGATTAAGTAATGGCATTGGAATTAAAGCAACAACTAAAACTCAGCCAGCAGCTCATCATGACTCCGCAGCTGCAGCAGGCGATCAAGCTGCTGCAGCTATCCAGGCTTGAACTGCTGGAAACCATTCATCAGGAGCTGGAAACAAACCCTCTTCTCGAAGAATCCCAGGAAGACCTCCCCACCGAACAGGACGCAGAACTCGAAACCCTCACCAACGACGAAGTGCCTTTCCAGGAAGTGCAACTGGCGGAAAAGATCAGAGAGGATTTCGACTGGGAAGGCTACCTTGAAGAATACAACACGAGCACGCCCGTACTGGTCGAGTCCGACCCGAATCAGGAATGGCCGAGCTTCGACAGCCGGCTGACGGAATCCACCACGCTTGAAGACCACCTAGCCTGGCAGTTTCGCATGGCCGATTTTTCCGAGGAGGAACGGTTCATCGGCGTGAATATCATCGGCAATCTCAACAAGGACGGGTACCTGGACGCAAGCATCGAGGAACTGGCCGAGATAACCGAAGTGGAGCCTGAACGCGTCGAGGCCGTCCTGCAGCGGATCCAGACATTCGACCCGGCCGGCGTGGCCGCAAGGGACCTCAGGGAATGCCTTCTCATCCAGGCAAAAGGCCTGGAGCCGGCGGACCCTCTGGTGGTCCGGATCATCGAAGACTATCTCCATTTTCTCGAAACGAAGAATTACGCCGCCCTGGTTCGGGCACTCAAATGCGACACGGAGGACGTGAAGGCGGCCGTCGACGTGATCCTCGGCCTTGACCCCAGGCCCGGAAGCGCCTTCAATGAGGAAACCGTCGAGTATATCAGTCCGGACATCTACGTTTTCAAGGTGGACGAGGAATGGATCATCGTACTCAATGAGGACGGGATGCCCAAGCTGCGGGTGAGCCCGTATTACAAGGACGCGCTCGGCGACGGTGAGGATCTGTCCACTGATGCTCGCGACTACATTCAGACGAAGCTTCGCTCGGCGGCCTGGCTCATCAAGTCCATCCACCAGCGGCAAAGGACGCTCTACAAGGTCTCGCAGAGCATTGTGAAACTCCAGTCGGACTTTTTCGAAAAGGGGGTGGCCCACCTCAAACCCATGGTTCTCCGTGACATTGCCGAGGATGTCGGGATGCATGAGTCAACCATCAGCCGGGTTACCGCGAGCAAGTACATGCATACGCCTCACGGGATTTTTGAGTTGAAATATTTCTTCAACAGTTCGATAAATAGCGTGATGGGCGAAGCAGTTGCCTCGGAAAGCGTAAAGGAGCGGATCCGGCAGATCGTTCGAGAGGAGAATCAGGCAAAACCTTTTAGCGACCTGGAAATCGTGGAAATTCTGGAGAAGGAAAATATCAGCATAGCACGTCGAACGGTTGCCAAATACAGGGAGATGCTGGGGATTTTGCCTTCCAACAAGAGGAAGAAGTCTTCCTGGGGCTCCTGAGAGGGGGCCGCGTTTTTCCGTATCCTTGTTTTTCAGGAGGATGTCATGCGGACTATCGTCACTTTCCGGCATATCGAAGCCTCGGACCCGCTCAAACTCTACGCCGAAGAAAAGCTGTCCAGGGTAAAGAGATACATCGAAG
>JAJFVB010000197.1 GCA_021372055.1 Desulfobacteraceae bacterium
CCCAAAAACCGGAAAGAATTCGGGCCTTGTTTATGCGGAAAACGCATTGATCGCAACAACCGAGGCGGGAGGCAGGGCTTTGATCCTGGATCTGCCTCCGGGCAAGCCTTTCAAGTGGGATGCTTTCGATGCGCTAAAAGAAGGCTTTGACGTCAGGGGCTTCATAGAGTCCGGGTTCAAGGAGTTCGAAGAAAAGCTTACAAAGCCCAAGATTCAGCTTGCCGATTGGCGTTCTTCGAAAGCCTACACCGGAAAAGCTCCGGAAAGAGAGTGGCTAGTAAATCACACGTTCCCCATGGGCTCGGTTTCGGTCATCGCAGCAATGGGCGGGGCTGGCAAGGGAATGCTGGGGCTGGATCTCGCTCTTAAGGTAGCGTGCGACTACGAACCGGACCTGCTTAATCCCTACCCCATGGCCTTCGGCAACGGGGTCGTGCAGCACGGTACAGCTGTGGTGTTGTCGGCCGAAGACGACCGGGATGAGATTTTCAGGCGGCTCGAGAGTCTGGACCCAGCCGGGGAAAGACGTAAAAAAGACCGTCTGATAGTGGTCCCGATGCCCGATATTGGCGGACCTATGCCGCTTGTGGTCTCGGGAAAGAAAAATCCTGAAGCTACACCTCATTACTACGAACTAAAGAGACAGTTGCTCGGCCTACCCGATCTTAAGCTCGTAATCATCGATCCCCTTGGTTGTTTTGTAATGGCCGACACCACGAAAGATCAGGTCGCAGGAGCATTCACCCTCGGCTTGTTTGCTTCTCTGGCAAAAGAGACCGGCGCAGCAGTACTGGTCATGCACCATTTGTCAAAGCTGCCGGTCAGCGAGAAGAAGACCATCACGGTGGATACGGTAAGGAGTCTCATCAAAGGAGTTACGGCGATAGTAGACGGGTCGCGTCTGTCCTATGCGCTCTGGCCCTTGGACAAGGACAATGCCCGCGGCGTGTGCAAGGCGATGAGCGTCCCATGGGAGAGGAACAAGGTAGTGGGAGGCGCCGTCGTAAAGACCAATGCCCCCGTCGATATGGAGATAAAAACCTTCATCCGCAACGAAAATGGCCTGCTGATCTCGGTAAACGAGATCCTCAGGAATGTCAAAACGCCGGAATCGGAACTGAGAAACCAGCTCTTCGAAGACATCAAGAAAGCGGCAGAAAAGGGCAGGCCCTTTACCGCCACCAGCGACCAGAGCCCGTATAACCGGAAAGAGGAACTCAGTATCGAACTCCGGCATCTGGGCAGGCAAAAGCTTGCGAAGCTGACAAACGACCTTTTGGACAGCGCCAGGATATTTAAAACAAAGGCCCCGGGGTCTTCGGTTTCCAAGTGGCTCGATGTTCTGAACGGACCCTTTCAGATGGGTTGCGGAAAGTTCGAGGCCGGCTTTGATATCGAATAGGGCCGTTTGCGCCTGGTCAACGAAAACTGGTCAAGGCTCTTTGGTAAAATGGTTTAAGGCATTGAATCTTAACAATAATTGCCGTTTTCGGGCTGGCAAAGGAAAATTGGAAATGACTGGCAAAGAGCCTGGTCAAAGAAAATTGGTCAAGGCCGGCAAAGAGGCAAAAAGCACAAAATTGTACAGCCGGAATGAGTTATTTCAATGGGTTAGGCCTGGAAACGAGTTTTGGCAAAGGCGTCCCAAAAACCTAATAAAATCAACGAATGTCTTTGCCAGTCGGGTTTTTCAGCCTGGCAACGTTTCCAGGGCAAAAGTGGAGTTTTCGAAATGATTTCCAAAGCTTGCGCGTTGCCAGTCCGAGTCTTGACCAGAAACTCTTGACCAGGGGTAAGTCATTGAATTTACAAGTTATACCGTTTGCCGGTTTTAGGCATATATACCCTACGGGTATATATGTATGCGTATGCGCATCCATATACCCGTAGGAAGGGGAGAGCGGGGATGAAGAGAACAAAGTCTAGCGAAACGGTATACAAAGGATGCCGATTTGCTGCCTGCCCCGGCAAGATTGGCTGCGGGGGTTGCTGATGGCCGGCGGGCTCAGATTCACCCAGGAGCAAGTGGACGCCTTCAACGCCAGGCGAAAGGGCAATCCGGCAATGCATCACACCGACGCCGACCCGGGGCCGGAATCGAGCCTGCAGGAAAGAATCGAGAAGTGGTGCCGGGAAAACGGCTTCCCCTTCTTTCACGACAGGAGCCGGGGGTGGAACGAGCCGGGCTTTCCGGATCTGGTGATCGCGTTGAGGTGTGGAAAGACGCTCTGGATCGAGCTCAAGAGTAAGGACGGCAGGCTTAAAAGCGAGCAGGAGAAATGGCGGCTGCAGCTTATGGCTCTCGGGCATGAGCACTTCGTGATCCGCAGCTTCAAACGCTTTCTGGAGGTTGCAAATGAGCTACGACAAAACCCAGTTTCGCGCTCTGATTGACGAGGTAACGGAGGAAATCGGCCTGCGCTCCGATGCTGCAACGGAGATCCTTCTCGGCACAGCTGCCCAGGAATCGGCTTTCGGCAAATACCTGCACCAGACCGGACAAGGACCTGCACACGGCGCCTTTCAGATGGAGCAAGGCACATTCGACTGGCTGAAGGAAAAGTACCGGGAGAAGTTCCCGCGGATCTCAGGTTTCACTTTCGATCAGCTTCGTTACGACCTGAGGGCTGCAATCATCATGGCAAGGCTCAAGTACTACAGCATAAGCCACCCTTTTCCCGCGGCAGTAGATCTGCCCGCCATGGCCGCCTACTACAAGCGCTACTACAACACCCCGATGGGGGCGGCAACAGAGCAGCAGTTCATCGAAAGCTACAAGAGGTTTGTTGCCTGATGATCGATATCAAGATCGACGCGACCGAGCTGCAGCGTTTGGCCAGGGCTAAGCCAGCACAAGCTCAAAGGGCAATGGCAAGCGTTCTCAAAAGCGAAGCAAACAGGCTCCGCGGGGAAATGGCATCCTATGCCAAGGGCATGCAGACGCCGCTATCGCCTCTCACTACAGCGCTTCGCAAGGGCAAGGCGCAGATAGGGCCGTTTCTATCCCGAGTGATGCGTTACCAGGTCGACGCTTCGGCCCTGTCTGCAATGATCGGCGTACTCGAAGCCGGAGACCGGCCCGTATCACGAAGCATGGCCGTACTCGCAAAGCGGCAAGCCAAAGGGTACAGGATCCAGGTCACGCGCAAGGCTCAGAGGGCCTTGGGTGCCAAGCTCCTGCAGAAATACCGGGCAATCACAGAACGAGGCCAGTGGGGCATGTTTGGAGGCCTGCACTCGTTCATCCCTAAGACCGGGATGCACACAAGCGCTCCACGCCCTATCGCAGAGGTAGTGCTAAAGGTCCAGAGGCAGCGGGTAATCGCAAACATCAGGCGAAACTTCAGCATCAAGATGGCAGGTGGAAGGTATTGAGTGGAGAACAATTCTTTGATTCTCATATTTTGCGGGTCCTTCCGGGGGGTTGGAGAAACGCGGGTGGCGCAACCCCGATATTTACCTACATGCAATAAATTGAATTTCCCGACGACTTCCGCACAATAGCGGAAGTGGAGCAAAACATGCCGGTTTATCGAAGGCTTAGAGCGGATCAGTTTGGATCCGCAGTGCAGAGATTGACCCAGAAGGAACTGGCTGCGTGCTTCGGCATTACGGACCGGGCCATAAGAGACTGGGAGGGTTGCCCGCGCAACAAGGACGACACCTACAACCTGCCCGAGGTGATCAAATGGCGCATCTCGAAAGCCCAGGACGAGATGGCGGGCCTGAACATGTCCAATCCGGAAAGTAGCGAGTGGCTGGACGAATTTCGAAAGGAACGCGTTCTCATTTCCAGAATTGAGCGCGAGCAGCTGGAAAGACGTCTCGGCCCCGTAGAGGAATGGGGGCGTGCTCTTACCGACCGGGCCTTTGAGCTCAGCCGCCGGCTGTTACTCATGTCTCGCCGCATTGCACACCGCATAGCCGCCGTCAGCCAGAAGACGCAACAGGAAGTGACCGCGATAGTGGACGACGAGATCCGGCAGGCAATGAACGATTACGCACGGCCTATCGATCTGCAATACGAGCCGCTGAGGAAATGATTTGATCACACTCTGCGTACGCTCAGCATTTGTTTTTGAAGAGAGCCTGTCTGGTACATTGGAGCCGCTTTCCATCGACTGGACCGAGGGAGAGCGGCTCGCATTCAAGCCGCCTTCAAAGCTCAAGGTTTCGGAGTGGGCGGAAAGGCACAGAATCCTGCAGGCGGGCATATCCAGGCAGCCCGGCCCTTGGTCAAACGATACGACGCCGTATCTTGTTGAGGTAATGGACACCTACAACGACCCGGACGTCCGGCATATCGTCTGCTGCTTCGGGACCCAGCTGGGAAAAACCGAATTCGAATACAACGTGCTTGGCTACATCATAGATCAGGACCCGTACAGCACACTGGTTGTCTACCCGCGGGAAGACGACTCCAAAAACGTATCGCGTGCCCGCATCCAGCCCATGATAAACGACTGCCCGACGCTTCTTGCGAAAAAGCCCGCCCGCCAGGACCTCTTTCAGCTCCTCGAGATGCACTTCCCGGGGATGATTCTCTATCTTGTGGGCGCAAATTCTCCCGCGGCGCTTGCGCAAAAGCCCTGCCGGAACATTCTCCGCGATGAAATAGACAAGTTCCCGAACCAGATCGGAAACGATGCCGACCCCCTGTCTCTATCCGAGGAGCGCTCTAAATCGTTCTGGGACATTCGGAAGATCCTTGATGTTTCAAGCCCGACTCTCGAGGACACCGGGATCTGGAAGCAACTGCAGTCCTGCGACGAGATTCGCGAGAGGCAGGCTCCCTGTCCTCACTGCCGGCATCCTCAGACAATCGAATTCAAAAATATCCGGTGGCAGCAAAGCGCAAAGGAAACCCCGTGGCCCGAGCGGATCCAGGCAGCCAAAAGCACCGCACATTACATTTGCGAGAAATGCGGGGAGAGAATAGAAAACGACTCCCGCGCCTGGATGCTTCAAAACGGCAGGTGGGCGGTCGTAAAGAAACCGGCTTTCAAGCCTCAGAAAGTGGGTTTCCGGCTTCCTTCCTGGCACTCGCCCTGGCTTACCTGGGGGGACATAGCGGAGAAGTTCCTGAAGGCCATGCAGGCAAAAGAGGAAACCGGGGACACCGAGCCGCTCAAAAACTTCTGGAACGGCTGGGGCGCCGAGCCCTGGAAGCAGATAGCAACCATCACCTCGGAGTCCAAGATTCTTAGCGCCCGCTGCGTGCTCCCGCCTCAGGTCGTACCGAGAGAAGCGGTGGCTCTTACCTGCGGGATAGACTGCCAGAAGCAGGGCTTCTACTTCGTAGTCCGGGCCTGGGCGAAGGACATGACAAGCTGGCTGGTCAGGTACGGCTTTCTGCTTTCCTGGGAGGACGTGCAGCGGCTGATATTCGAGGACACATACGAGATCGAAGGCTCGGACATGCGGGCAAGCCTCTGGCGAGTGGCAATCGATACCGGAGGCGGCGAGGGCGAAGGCGACCGGTCCATGACGGAGGAGGCCTATTCCTTTATCGCCCAATGCGGGAAGGGCGTTTTCGGCTTCAAAGGCAGCTCGCGGGAAATGACGGGGAAGATGAAGCTGACAGTCATTGCCTCCAAGCCCGGTAAGAAGAACATTCCCATTCCCGGCGGAGGCCTCCGGCTATGGGTGGTCGACACAGACTACTTCAAGGATCTCTTCCACAACCGCCTGCAGATCAAAGCGGGAGATCCCGGCGCCATATATCTCCATCGGGATACTGATCAGGACTACGCCAGGCAAATTGTTTCCGAGGAGAAGCGCCGTGGCCGGGACGGCAGATACAAGTGGGTTCGCGTGCGGGGAGAAAACCACTACTTCGATGCCGAGATCATGGCGTCGTGTCTGGTGGATCCGGTTTGTTATGGAGGCTTGGGCGTGATAAGAGCGAGTGCCATCGCGGATCAGGCTTTACAAAATGAGAAAAGCACGAAGCCAAAGCTGATCAAGTCGAAATGGATGCAATGAGCGGACTGAAGGAGGACAATGGGTTGACTGCCACCCAGATCAAGGAGTTCATCGAGCTTTCCAAACAGAAAGGTGTCGATTTCAACCCAAGAACCGGCGCCACCTGCCCAATCTGCAGGACAGAAAGGGCTGAAGTAACCCGGACAATGCCCTGGGGGGGCAGCCTACGGATCAGATACCATAAGTGCAAGTGCGGCTGGACTTTCAAGAGCATGGAAGTCAGCACGTAGTTGTCGGTCTCTCAATCGCAATTGCCGAATCCCCAAAACAAACAAGAATAAGCCGACCCCGAAGGCCGGCTTATCGTTATTTGATCATTTCGGCATCATTTTCCAGCTGCGTGCCAAACGCCGCCACCCGTCTGGTGTGTGCCTAATGAGAGCACGTAAAGGCGAACTGTTTAGCACAACTCGAGTCCGGCCATGCGGGCACACCATAAGGGTCATGCCAATCCACGCTTCCTTGATCAAGGATAAGCGTGATAGATCTGTGACCAGGATCCAGAGCAAAGCCTGACCAGACATACATTGTGTATGTGTTCGTCTCGGGATCATAAGTATTCTTGCTTCCATCAATCAGTTCCTCTCCATAATACTCGATCCCATCGGTCATGTCTCGCAGTAGCAAATCCCAACCGGATACCGGTTTCGACCACGTAATGGAGACGCTTTTATTATCGCAGTCCACTGTTATGTGATTGACTGCTGGTGGCGTAAGATCTGGGTTGACGGGAGAACTGGACAGTTTTGTGAACGTCATCGGGATGATGGTGTCGATACCTTTGTAATGGCGGATAGTCGTTCCATCGAGAGTCCGCTTATTGTGGGAAAGTGTGAGTTGGAAGTCGTATTCCCGCCCGTTTTCACCGTAAAGCTGACCTGTGAATACCCCATCACTAGTGATATTCCCGTTCGCAATAGGAAGCCCCATTACTGTCCCCGTCACCAGTTTTTTCGACTGGAACAGAAGAAGACCAGCGACTCCGGCAAAACCAGGTCCCGTCGCGGTTGCCTCCCAGCGTCCCTTGATTGCCGGCGGTGTCGGTGCTGCCGATACATCACAAACCCAAACACAAAGAAATAGTAAAGCCAATGCTAAGATTCCCGTCTTTTTCATAGATACCTCCATTCTGAAAGCACTTGGGTGGTTGCAAGTCGGCGTGGATAGCTCCCTCATGAAGCCATGCATTAAGGAACCGGCAGATTCCCGTCGGCATACTGAATGATATCCGAGTGTGGCTCGTCCCTTATCTACTGGTCGTGGGGTGATGAGTCGATAATTTTGCCAGATCAACTTTTCTCTGCCCCTCTCGTATGCGCAAGCGGGTAATTGTGATGCGTAAGGCACATCACCCGCAGGCGATGGGACACCCTGCAGTCATATAAAGTACAGCAGTTTTGTATATGTGAGCTTTGCCATTACTGGACCAATAATCAATGGAATTGGATTCGGAGCTCCAATTGAAATCAGAATTGCGGGCATTGCCCGCAGACTGGAAACAGGGACTCTACAAGATATAGGATAGGCTACATTAATTGATTAAGTATGTCAAGACGTATTCTTGATTAGTTGGCTTACAACTATAGATGTATTTTTTTGAAACTATAGTTACCAAAAGGATTCAAATCAGTAAATTGCTTTTATATTACCAACAAGTCATTAATAGCTAAGCTATTTTTGTGCAGAACGCAACTTTGGTAGAAATTTTCTACCAGTAGAAACAACCCCCTTGTTTTTGCCTCTTTTTTGTAAAAAAATACTTGCAATCAAAATTTTAAGCCGGTTTCCCGGGGTGGCCACCTCGGGGAGCGCGGCATGAAAAAGGCGGCAGTCTGGTGCCAGACCCATCAGACGTGCCGCCTTTTTTATTGTTCACACAAGGATTGCGTATGGCTTGGGCGGATGCTGACGAGGACACAGTCAAAGCTGCGATTCGAGCGGTAGTGCGTGGCGAGCAAGTCAGACGCATCACCGCGCAAGACGGCAGATCGGTTGAGTACGTGGACGGGGCGTCTTTGGGAGATCTCATGTCCTTGCTCTCAGAAATCCAATCCGCAAGGAATTCGGCTTCCGGCCGCAGGCGTTTTGTACTCACCACCACCGGCAAGGGGCTTTAGGTGGGATACTTGAAGATAGTCGACCATAACGGGAACCGCATCCACGCAAGTGCCGTCGGCACTCCCTATGAGGGCGCGAGCACAGGGAGGCGGCTTTCTACCTGGGGGCTATCGGGTGCCGGTCCCAATATGGCGGTATCGGGGTCTCTTGCGTCCCTTCGAGCCCGTTCACGCGAGCTTACCCGGAACAACCCCAACGCCGAAGCCGGAGTCGAATCCTACGTTTCAAACCTCATCGGAACCGGAATCATCCCTCGATGGCGCCTTGAAGATCAGAACCTCAAAACCGAGGTTCAGCAGTTGTGGGCGGATTGGACCGAGGAAGCCGATGCAAATGGAGCTTTGGACTTCTACGGCCTGCAGGCTTTGGCATCACGGGCTCTGATCGATAGCGGCGAGGTCCTCGCAAGGTTTCGACCCAGATACCCCGGCGATCTTCTCTCGGTACCGCTGCAGATCCAGCTCCTGGAAAGTGACCACCTGGACGAAACGTATGAGTCGATAGCCCCGAACGGCAACCCTATCCGGATGGGAATCGAGTTCGACAAAAACATCGGCAAAAGAACCGCCTACTGGGTCTTTCGCGACCACCCGGGCGAA
>JAJFVB010000208.1 GCA_021372055.1 Desulfobacteraceae bacterium
CAGGGATACGATCAGCAGTGCCGTCGTGTCCATGCAGAGGATGCCGAGAGCGAGCACGAGCAGGCCGAAAAACTTGCACCGTGCATCCCACCTGTGCAATACGGAGTTGCCGGGGAAATAATGGAAAGTGAGCCCGCCGGCCATCAGTTCCTCCCCGGAAGCCAACTGAGAGGGTGCATGGACCAGTTCGAGATTGCCGGGACGACGGAAACCGCCGGTCCCACGGTTTTCAGCTCACCCCTTTCGAGCACCGCCACCCTCTGAACGTGTGCTATCACTTTCTCAACGTCGTGGGTGGTCAGGATGATGGTGTGGCCCTTCTCGTGCAGGGCGAGAATGTGCTTGAGAATCTGGACGACGCCGGGATAGTCGAGATTGGCGAACGGTTCGTCGAAGATCAGCGTCTGCGACTGCATGGCGAGAACGCCCGCTATCGCCACGCGCCGTTTTTCTCCCCCGGAGAGCCGGTAACAGGGCTTTTCGGCAAGATGCCGAAGGCCAACGGCTTCGAGGGCGAAATCGACCCGCTCCTTCACTCCTTCCGGGCTCAGTCCCAAATTCTCGGGACCGAACGCAACGTCCTCACCCACCGTCTCACCGACGATCTGGCTGTCGGCGTCCTGAAAAACCATGCCGACGCGCCGGACCACTTCCCGCCCGTCTTTCGCGGGGTCCAGACCGTCGACTCTCACCGTTCCCGAACCGGGCTTGAGCAGGCCGTTCAACAGGCGTATGAGCGTTGTCTTTCCGCTTCCGTTGGGGCCGCAGATGAGCAGGAACTCACCCTTGGGGATATCGAGGCTGATTCCCTTCAGGGCGGGTGTTCCGTCGGCGTAGTTATAGCAGAGGTCCCGAAGCTGGATCATATCAGGCCGAAACCGCCTCCATGCTGCGGCTCACGACCGGGCGAAGCGCTTTCACGATCAGAATTGCCGCAGCCGCTTTGATGATATCTCCAATCAGAAAAGGCGCCATTCCGAGCAAAACCGCCCGCGACCACTCCATCCCGCTCACGACCTTCAGCCAGGGCACGCCGAAGGCATAGACCATCAGGGTCCCGATGACGACCGCGGTTATATCTCCGGGCAATCTGCCTTTGAACCGCTCCGAGATGAACCCGACAAGCCATGCTTCCACGGTAAACCCTATGAGGTACCCTCCGGTCGGGCCGAGAAAGTGAGCGAGGCCGCCTCTTCCGCCGGAAAAAACGGGAAGTCCCATCGATCCGGCGAGAAGGTATATCCCCATGGTGGCAAGTGCCCAGCGACTGCCGAGGAGCAGGCCCGCGAGCAGGACGAACAGGTTCTGCAACACTATGGGCACGGGAACGATCGGGATTGGGATGGCTATGTAGGCCCCGACCGCGATGAGAGCGGCCAGGAGAGATGCGTAGACAACGCGCTGCAGTTCTTTTATTTCCATGCCTATCCACTTCCGCGGGAGCGTGAATTCATTCCAGATCGAATTTGTAAACCTGGAGGAGTGTGCTGAGTTAACCAAATTGTGAATAAAGAGTCAAGAGAAGAAATCCGACAGGCTCGGCCTTACGCACATGCGCGCCAAGCCGAGCGCTCTGGCGCTTGCGGCCTGGCCGACGGCCCGCCGCAAGCGCCGAAATGAGCAGCGCAGCTGCGTGTGGGG
>JAJFVB010000214.1 GCA_021372055.1 Desulfobacteraceae bacterium
TCGTGACCGACTGGGCGGAAGCCGTGACCACTTCCGGCACCGTGGCCCGCGTTCCGTGGATCACGATCCGGGGATAGGGAAGGACCGCGATCTCCACCCGATCCGAGCGCACGTGGTAGCGGTCTTCCAAAACTCCTGCAATGTTCCGGCCTATCGCTTCGGTATCCACAATCCAGGGTAGGAACGCAACGAGAGCGCCGAGCAGAATAGCCAAAACGCCGGCGCCCGCACCTCCCCAGAGAAGTATTTTCCTAACTCTTGACATGCAAATCTCTAACACCGGGAAAGATTAACAGAAAATCAGGCATAGCAAACCGGCAGATTCTCCAGCTGCGAACCTCTCCGCCCGGGCGAACCGCCGGCACCGTTTTATGCGGACCAGGCATATTACCCCAAATTCCCGGGAGTCTCCACTCCTGTGATTGTAACAGGCGAACAAAGAAGGATGCGCCCGACCCGTAAGGAAGGGCATCCCGCAGGGACTTGTCGCTTTCTGGCACGGAAAATTATCAATTTGGCAGCCGGAGGGCAAGCATAGAATGGTTTGAGAGCAGGGCGACCCATTGAAAGGATAGAGTTGCGGCCGCCCCTCTCAAAATAGGGCATTTAGACTTTCCTCATCCAGAAGGAGGAAGGCTCCGCCGAGAGTCTGTTTTCCTGCAGGATCGGACAGACCGCGAAAAGTTGCTTCGGATGGTGATGTTTCAGGAAGTTGAGAGCTCCAATTACCTGAAAGCTGCTGTTAAAGTTCAGAAAAGCTTCGAGCAGGTACTGCTCGTTCCAGAATCGTAATTCATCGTAGATCCATTTTCGGGGGTAGTCCTTGGGGGTAAAGATATCGTGGATGTGAACCACCACTCCGCTCCCGAGAGTCGGCAACAACTCGAGGAATTCGTAGAGCACATCGCCCTGTGGGCGGATTATGTGGGATGAATCGATGAAAAGGAAATCTCCGTCGTCGAGGGATTCGAACAGGTGGATGCCAACGTCTTCGACCCGTTGCCGGAGCACGCGAAAGCCCGCGTCTTCGAGCCATCCCGATTCGTAGGGCTCTATGCAGGTATAGTCGCACTCATAGCCGGGGTTGTCCCTCCGGTTCGCATCCATCGCCATTTTTGCGATCAGTGTCGAGAACCCGCTGCCGATTTCGATCATACGGGCGGGTTTGAAAAGACGGACCATATTGTACAAGTACTCGGCGTCACCCGGACCGAAATATTCGTTGCAGAAGTAAAAGTTTCCTGTGCCCGCCCCGGTGCGGGGAATGGCCAGCAACTCATGGGTGAATTCAAACTGTTTGAGGAGTTTGATCTGCTCGTCCGCTCTGAGGTCAAGGGCGCCGACGGCCCTGTCCACACCCAGAGGCCCCTTCAGGTGGCGCGGGTTGAACATGGGGTCGTAATACCAGTCCAGCAGCGGGAAGACGCCCAGCTTCATAAGTATGGACCGGCACAGAGGTGTCCTTTTCATGCCGAAGCGTCGCAGGAATCGCAAAAAGTAGCCCCCGCCAAGCACGAAAGGAGCCATAATCAGATCAATGACTCCGGGAGGCATGGATTTAAAAAGAGATTTCAATCCCATAGTGATCCTCATTTTCTCTACGGAGTCGGATTTGCCGGTGGATTACTTTAGCAGTTTGACAGTGCTGTCGGAATCCATGTGCGAATAGTACCCGAAAAGCGGCCGTTCCTCAACCTATCCTCAAAGTGGTGCCGAGAGGCGGATTCCCTCCGAGCGGATCCTTGACTTCGAAGGGAAAGGCGATACAATACCAGAGTGGGATTATCCACGGATCAACCTGCCATAAGAGGGGGCGAAACGGGTTCGACGGAGGTAGAGAAGTCTAAGTTGCATGCCGAGGTCCTGGCTGCTCGTAAAACGGCTGGGAAAAAAACAAACGCAGACGATTACGCGTACGCCGTAGCCGCTTAAGGCGGCTGCCGTCTCCGGGTCCTGCTCCCGCGGGGGCTCAATGGAGGCGTCGACTAAGTGGGATGGCAATCGCCAACGTGCTCGCAGTGGCGATTGTGAGATTCAGTGGGCTAGGGCCGGCGAAATCTCGTCCGCAAGAGTTTTTCGGCTCAAAAATCAAATTGCGGAATAAGCATGTAGAAGCTTAGGCGGAATGCTTTCGGACGCGGGTTCAACTCCCGCCGCCTCCACCAAAATTTTATTGAAATTATTCGTTTTTTATCCCTTGACCGGGGTAATTTTCTTGCCCCTTTGTTACCCCCTGCCACCCGGTCTCACAGACATCCTTGATCGCCTCCGGTTTCATGGTCGGGGGTGATGTTTTTTGACACATGCAATAATTTGTACAGAGTCTACCGGAGGAGCATTATGGACTTTGTCTTCCAATTGGACAAAATGACGACTGAGGACAAGCTTGCGGCTATGGAACTGTTGTGGGACGATTTCTGTCGCAACCCTGAATCCGTGCCTTCTCCTCCCTGGCACGCGGATGTCCTCTCTGGGAGAGAAAAAAAGGTCCTGGAAGGCAAAGCCAAATTTTCCGATTTGGCCGCAGTCAAGGCCAGGATCAGGAAATCCCTCGAATGAAGATCGAGTCCTCGATGAAGCTGAAACAGATCTCATCGACGGGTTTACTTTCTACGAACGGCAAGCGCAAGGGCTTGGCGAGTATTTTATTGATTCTGCCTTCGCGGATATTGACTCGCTCCAACTCTACGCCGGGATCCGGCATGGATTCGAGACCGCCTGACATGATAGTTTATAAAGTTCCATTTCAGTTTCAGCGTCCTGCACGTCCTGCAATCGTGCACTCCGCTTGCTGCATCGCGGTTCCAACTCCCCCGCCTCCATCATAAATCCATTGAAAGTATTCAGTTTTTCTTTCCTGACCGGGGTAATTTTGTTACCCCTCCCTTCTTGGTAATCAGGCCGATCATGTATTTGACCTTCTCGCGCTCAAGGAGCTTGTAGATGGCCGGCATCGATTGGGAGGCCAGTGCCGGACCGGTTGCGGGCAAACGGCCGACGGCGGTTTTGAGTCCCGGATCAAAGCGCAGGGCTTGATGATCGTTGGCGTCTTCGTA
>JAJFVB010000243.1 GCA_021372055.1 Desulfobacteraceae bacterium
CAGCTGCGTGTGGGGTGTGGGGAGCAGGCTCCCCACGGTCTGAAAGCCTGGTATCATCTTGAACGCTCATTGGTATCCGTCCCCGGGTTTGCCGCCGTCATCGGAAACCAGATGGTATGCGGCAAGGGCGCACCCGCCGGACAGAACGGCGGAGACAAGGAGCACGGTGAGCGCGAGCTGCTTTCCGACCCAAAGATCTGCGAACCATTGCCGGAACTGGTCCTGAAACACGTTGAACTTTCCACCATAAAGCTCGAGGTCGTGCATGTACTTTTTGTTTATTCTGAGATCGGTTGTCGGGTCTCTTTGTATGTCGCCAATCGTCAGGTAAATCGCGCAAGAGCCGGAGAGGCCCGCCAGGAGGATGACGGCTGCGATGAGGTAGAGTCGTGCGCGCAGGCTGGATTTTTTCCAACGTATCATGGCTATCAGCCTTTCACGAGATTTCCGATGGAAAAGAGCGGGGGAAATGATTTCGCCCGCGCCGCAAGCGCCGCAATGAGCAGGGCAAGCTGCGTGCGGGGTGTGGGGAGCGGGCTCCCCACGGTCTGAAAGAAGCCTGGTATCAGCTTGAACGCTCATTGGTATTACACCGACTTCCGGAGTTCTTCCAGGATTTCCCTGAAATCATCGGGCAGGGGGGCTGTGGCGACAATTGCACGCCCGGTTGCCGGATGTATCAGTTCGAGCCGCTCGGCGTGAAGCATCTGGCGGTCCGCTCCGAGGAGAATCTCGCGCTTCGGCGCCGACTTGACGTTTTTTGCTCTCCTCTTGCCCCCGCCGTACGTCTCGTCGCCGACCACGGGGTGACCGATGTGGCTCAGATGCACCCGTATCTGATGGGTCCTGCCGGTCTCAATTATAACACGCAGCAAAGCGGTTTCCCCCCAGTCCGTTTCAACGCGCCACCGCGTCAGGGCCTCACGTCCGCGTCCATGCAGCACGGCGATTTTCTTGCGCTCGGTCGGGTGCCGGCCGAGCAGGGTCGAGATCACTCCCTCGAGTGCCGACGGACTGCCGTAGACCAGGGCAAGGTATTCCTTTCGCACGCCGTGGGTCTTGAACTGGTCGATCAGATGCAGGTATGCGCGCTCGCTCTTTGCCACGACCAGCGCTCCCGAAGTGTCTTTGTCCAGCCTGTGAACGATACCGGGCCGGAGGGGCGCACCCTGCAGCGCAAGCCGCGGGGAGTGGGCGAGGAGCCCGTGCACGAGCGTTCCCTCGGTATTCCCGGCTCCCGGGTGGACCACGAGTCCGGGTGGCTTGTTTAGGATGATCAGATCGTCGTCTTCGAAGAGGATTTCGAGGTGCATCTGCCGGGGAACCAGGGCGCCGACGGAATCCGGAGGCGGAATGCGGACCCGCACTTCGTCACCCGCGCGGGTTTCATGGCTTGGCTTCGCCGCCGAACCGTTGACCAGGACCATTCCTTCAGCGATGAGCTTCTTGAAATGGCTGCGCGAAAGATCGGAAATGACCCCGCTCAGATAAATGTCGAGCCTCCGGCCCTGCTCTTCGCCGGTTACGATAAACGTGTGCTCGGATTGCCGATCAGGCATCTGGAACTCTCGGTGCACAAAAATCGGGCGCTTCGCCCCCCCGACGTTGCGGCGGACTCCGGCGCGCCTTTGCAACGCCTGGGCCATTCCCCGGAATCAAACTATGGCTGAATCCTGTCCCCGTCCGGGAGGGCCGGAGTAGATCAGTTCCGGGGCCTTGATAATGACCCGCGTATCCGGTGGAACGGATTCGGTGAGCCAGACGTTGCCGCCGATGACCGAGCGAGCCCCTATCACCGTTTCTCCGCCCAGGATCGTCGCCCCCGAGTAGATAATCACGTCGTCTTCGATGGTCGGGTGGCGCTTTGTCTCCCGGAGCTGGTCCACGGCATTTCGCGGAAGCGACAGCGCCCCCAGGGTGACGCCCTGGTAGAGCCTTACGCGATCTCCGATTTCCGTCGTCTCGCCGATCACCACTCCGGTTCCATGGTCTATGAAGAAGCTTCCCCCGATGTGCGCTCCGGGATGGATGTCTATGCCGGTGGTGCTGTGGGCGTGCTCGGTCATGATCCGCGGAATGAAGGGAACTTTTTGCTCCCAGAGTTGGTGCGCCATCCGGTAGATGGTGATTGCGAGAAGACCCGGATAGCTGAAGATGATCTCATCGTAGCTCTTTGCCGCGGGGTCCCCCTCGTAGGCTGCGCGCACGTCGGTTCCCAGCATGATGCGGAGCTTCGGCATGTCGTGCATGAAATTGATAGCCGCCTCCTGTCCCCATTCCTCGCACCGGATGCAGGGCAGGTTGTGGCGGATACAGTCGTGACGAATCGCCAGGGTGATCTGCTCGGACAGCATCTCAAAAAGGGCCGTTGCCTCCTGGCCGAAGTAGTATGCGAGATTGAAGGTCTCCAGGCGGTTCCTGATGAAGTATCCCGGATAGAGCAGCCTGCTCGCGCGCTGCACTATGTCGACAACGGATTCCCTGGAAGGAATGGGTTCGGGGCCCACGTGATCGAAGCAGGCGCCGTTTGCGCAGGAACTTACGAGTTTGTCGACAATGCCCGGGATTTCCTCCCGAAAATGGCGCTCCGTCTGAACGGCCGACTTGCACTGATCCAGGGTGATTGACCCTTCGTTCATGGTCTTACCTCCGGGGGCGTTGACATCCCCCCGCTTGTCGTTTGTCCAAAAATGAAACAGCCGGGTTGCTCTCGGCGAATCCGGCCATTTCCGCAACGTTATGACCTGCTTGCCGTCATGCGCTCTCGCAGAGCTGCGCGCCCGTCTTCCAGTAGGGAGACATGGACCGGAGCGTGTTGATTATGGGCGGAATCTTCTCCACGACGAAGTCGATTTCCTCTTCCGTGTTGTAGATGCTCAGGCTGAAACGGATGGAACCGTGAGCCATCGTGAAGGGAACGCCCATTGCGCGCAGGACGTGCGAAGGCTGCAGCGATCCGGAGGTGCAGGCCGAACCCGAAGAGGCGCAAATGCCGAACTCGTCCATCATGAGAAGGATTCCCTCTCCCTCGACGAATTCGAAGCTGATGTTGGAGGTGTTGGGCAGCCTGCTGTCCCTGGTCCCGTTGACCTTCGTGTTCGGAACGATGCCGAGGATACTCTTCTCGAGCTTGTCCCTCAGGCCCCGCACGACGGTGTTTTCGTATTCCATCTTGTTCCCCGCCAATTCGGCCGCAACGCCAAGCCCTATGATGCTCGACGTGGCCTCGGTGCCCCCCCGTCGGCCCCTTTCCTGGTGACCTCCGATGAGGAAGGGGGAAAACTTCGTGCCCTTGCGCACGTAGAGGACTCCTATTCCCTTCGGCGCGTGGAGCTTGTGGCCGGAAAGAGACAGCATGTCGATGGGGACTTTGCCGAGATCGATGGGGATCTTTCCGACAGCCTGGACCGCATCCGTATGGAAGAGGATTCCGCGTTCCTTGGCCATCTCGGCGGCCTTTTCGATCGGGAAAATCACGCCGGTTTCATTGTTCGCCCACATGAGGGTGACGATCGCCGTATCGGGGGTCAGCGCCTTGCGGTATTGCTCCATGTCGAGGCGTCCTTCGCCGTCGACCGGCAATTCGGTGATCTTATAGCCCTGCGTCGCCAGGTGGGCGCAAAGAGCGCGGATGGCCGGATGTTCGACCCTGCTCGTGACGATGTGTTTTTTTTCGGGATAGCTGCTAAGCGCCGACCTCACGGCCGCGTTGTCGCTTTCCGTGCCGCAGCTCGTGAAAATGATCTCCTCGGGGGATGCGCCGAGCAAAGCCGCCATCCGCTCACGGGCTTTCCGGACTTCCTTGTTCACCTGCCCGCCGAAGGAGTGCATGCTGGAGGGGTTCCCGTAGAGCTCGCTGAAGTAGGGAGTCATGGCTTCGAGGACTTCAGGGGCCACCTGGGTTGTCGCGTTGTTGTCCAAGTAGATCGTTTTCACGCCGATACCTCCTCAACCACGAGTTCCGGCCAGACAAGTTCCCGGAGCTTCACTTCGACGAAATTCTTCATTGTCTGGTTGGAGGCCTGGCACGATGCGCAAGCCCCGCGCGTTGCGACCAGTACGCGATTGCCCACGACGTCGACAAGCTCGATATCCCCGCCGTCGTGCTTCAGAGCAGGTCTGATCTCGCGTTCCAGCGTCTCTTCGATCATCTTGATCTTTTTGATATTCGAAAGCTTCGGCCTGCCGGGCAGGTCGCGCACCTCGGCCTGGATTCTGTCGATGATCTCCCGAATGGTATCGTGACAGTTTCCGCAGCCCCCGCCCGCCTTGGTGTAATTTGTTACTTCCTCGACCGAAGTGAGGCGGTTTTCGCGTATGGCGCGCTCGATTTCTTTTTCCGTCACGCCGAAACATTCACAGACGATCTTTTCCTCTTCGGCCTTTCCGGGAGATCCCTGGTAATTCGAGATGGCCATTTCCAGAGCCTCCCGGCCCAGAACCGAGCAGTGCATCTTTTCCTGCGGCAACCCGCCGAGGAAATTCGCAATATCCTGATTGGTGACCTTGGAGGCTTCTTCCACGGTCATTCCCTTGACCATCTCGGTCAGGGCCGATGCGGAGGCTATCGCGCTGGCGCAGCCGAACGTTTTGAACTTCGCTTCCGCGATTTTGCCGTCCGGCCCCAGCTTGAACATGAATTTGAGGGCGTCTCCGCAAGCGATGGACCCCACCTCGGCAACTCCGTCCGCATCTTCGATTTCCCCGACGTTGCGGGGGTTAAGGAAATGGTCCTTGACTTTATCAGTATAGTCCCACATATCGACTCCTCTCATCCGCGTGAATATTGTCGTCCGGCCCCGACCGGTGTATCCCCGGATGCGGGCAAATCCTGGCCGGCTTTTCTTTCGGTGTGACTGGGCCTTGCCTGTTGCTCATGCACAGTTTGCCTACATCGGCACACCCATAAATAAATAATAATAGCAGATAGCAGGCTTTGTTGGAATATCCTAAAAGTCAAGCCGAATCTGTTTTTTCCCGCCCCCTGCCCGGTTCCACCGGCCAATATAAATCGCATGCTCTCCATCTGCAATAATTTAACATGTGATTTCAAAAACTTATTGCAACATTTGGAAGCCGCGGCCGCGTCTTCGCCCGCGCTGGGGAAAATGTGCCGTTTCATGGCGTCCGCCGGTTGCCCGAAACCTGAACGGTCTCGGCAGACGTTGTTCGGAAACAACCCGGCCAAGGCGTGCGATCCGCTTCCGAGTGGCTTCTCGCAACGGGCGGCGGCCCAACGGAAATCATGTGCCCCGTCTTGATTTTACTTTAAAACTCCCCGCGCAGGTGGTATGAATTGCAGGAGTTTCTCCTTGACAATCCCCTCCCTCTACCGTAGGTTACCGTCTGAGTTCCACTTTGCGACCGCTCCCTTCTCAAATGTGGCTGCATTTGATTCTATAAGTAATTCGTTCATTTGGTACACTCCGTTTCATTTTTTCGCATCTCTTCGCCAGATTTCCAAAATCTTACGGGCAAACATCCTGCTTTGATTTATTCCAAGGAGGGGACCGGAAGCCTTAAGATTTTTATGCGTATCGGGTCAAACAAGTGCGTAGTCGAGATAACTCTTCAAAAGATGGAGGCAATTCGAATGCCGTACGATGCAACAAAGATGAAAGATTGGCAGATCTCGGAGGAAGCCGAAAAGCACATGCCCACTCCGTGGGAGTTTCAGGAAAAACTGGGGCTGCAAAGAGATGAGATCCTTCCGATGGGCAGGCTGTGCAAGCTCGACTTCATGAAAATCATCGAGCGTCTGAAGAGCCGTCCGGACGGGAAGTACATTGAAGTAACCGCCATTACGCCGACCCCTCTGGGAGAGGGCAAGAGCACGACCTCCTGCGGCCTTATGGAAGGCCTGGGCAAGCGGGGCAAAAATGTTGGCGGCGCCCTGAGACAGCCCTCGGGCGGCCCGACCATGAATATCAAGGGGACTGCGGCCGGAGGCGGCAATTCTCTGCTTATACCGATGACCGAGTTTTCCATGGGGCTTACGGGCGACATCAACGACATCATGAATGCCCACAATCTTGCGATGGTTGCCTTGACAGCCCGGATGCAGCACGAGAGAAACTATAACGACGAGCAGCTTCAGCGCCTGACCCGCATGCGACGCCTGGACGTCGACCCGACGCGGGTCGAAATGGGCTGGATCATGGATTTCTGCGCCCAGGCGCTTCGCAATATTATTATCGGAATCGGCGGCAGGCAGGACGGTTTTATGATGCAGTCCAAGTTCGGCATCGCCGTCAGCTCCGAATGCATGGCCATACTGTCTATCATAAACGATCTGCCGGACCTCAAGAAGAGGCTCAACGAAATCACCGTGGCTTTCGACAAGCGCGGAAAACCCGTCACCACGGGCGATCTCGAGGTCGGAAACGCCATGACGGCATTCATGCGAAATACGATCAACCCCACCCTCATGTGCACGGCCGAATACCAGCCCTGCCTGGTCCATGCCGGGCCCTTCGCCAACATAGCCGTCGGCCAGTCCTCGATCATCGCCGACCGGGTGGGCCTCAAGCTTTTCGACTACCATGTGACGGAAAGCGGTTTTGCCGCAGATATCGGTTTCGAGAAGTTCTGGAACGTGAAATGCCGCTACAGCGGGCTCAAACCGCATGTCTCGGTGCTCACCACCACCATTCGCGCCCTCAAGATGCACGGCGGCGGTCCGAAGGTCGTTGCGGGACTTCCGCTTCCCGAAGACTACACGAAGGAGAATATCGGACTGCTCGAGCGCGGCATTCCGAACATGGTCCACCACATCAATTCGATCCGCAAGGCCGGCATCAACCCGGTCGTGTGCATCAACGCGTTCCATACCGATACGAAGGACGAGATCGCCCTGGTGCGCAAGCACGCGGAAGCGGCCGGCGCGCGGTGCGCCCTTTCCGAGCACTGGGCCAAGGGCGGCGAGGGAGCCCTGGAATTCGCGGACGCGGTGGTCGAAGCCTGCGAATCCCCCAACGATTTCAAGTTCCTCTACCCGCTTGAAATGAAATTGCGCGATCGCGTGGCCATGGTGGCCAGGGAAGTCTACGGTGCGGACGGGGTCTCCTGGACCCCCGAGGCCGAGACCAAGGCGAAGATGCTCGAAGCCGATCCGAAGTACGACGACTATGCCACCATGATGGTAAAGACACACCTCAGTCTGACGCATGACCCGGCGGTCAAGGGTGTCCCCAAAGGTTGGGTCCTCCCGATTCGGGATGTTCTCATCTACTCCGGCGCCAAGTTCCTCTGCCCGTGCGCGGGCACCATCAGCCTCATGCCCGGAACATCCTCGGACCCGGCCTTCCGCAGAGTCGATGTCGATGTCACGACCGGGAAAGTAACCGGCCTCTTCTAGAGCACGATTTCTTAACCGGACAGCAGTTGCGCGGGCGGGGGCTTGCCACGCCCCCGCCG
>JAJFVB010000273.1 GCA_021372055.1 Desulfobacteraceae bacterium
GGTGAGCCTCCCCTCAGGCGATTACGCCCTCTTTGAGCAGCGCGGCAACCGCCGCCTTGATCCCGTCCGCATCGACGGAAAACCTGATCCGCTTTCTGTCCATCGTGGCGGCAAGCACGCCCGCCGTTTCGATGGCAGCCCCGGGCACCGGACCGAGCGCGGCCGGGCCCATATTGTGGACGGGCTTCTTGGCCGCCCCGAGCACCTGCTTGAGAGTCGGAATCCGCGGGACATTGATATCGGGCAGGATGGTCACAAGGGCCGGCAACTTGGCCGATACCGTCTCGATTCCGTCTTCGAGCTTGCGGTCGGCGGTGATCCCGCCGTCAGCAACGCTCAGCCTGTTTACGAAGGTCACGCAGGGAATTCCGAGCATTTCCGCCAGAGTGGGGCCGACCTGCTGGGCGTAGAGATCGCCCGAGCCCTCGCCGCATATGATGAGGTCGTATTCGATGCCGGTTTTTATGGCCGCCGCGAGAAGGGCTGCCGTCTGGCCGGGGGTGAGTCCCTCAAAGGAAGGATCGTTTACAAAGTAGGCTGCATCGGGTCCCCGCGAGAGGGCGTCCTTGAGGCAGGGTTTTGCGGTTGGCGGAGCGAGGGTCAGCGCGCTGACTGTCCCGCCGTGCAGCTCCTGGAGCCGGACCGCTTCTTCGATCGCGTTGCGGTCGTAGGCGCTGATCTTGTATCCGGCCCGGTCCAGGATCAGCCGTTTCGAAGACGCATCGACCCTGATGTCCGCGTCGTCGATTACCCATTTGAAGCAAGCTATCGTTTTCAGCATGTTCTCCTTTCCGTCTAGCGGAGCAGGCTCCCCGCGACAACCATTCTCATGACCTCCGAGGTCCCTTCGTAGATCTCGGTGATCTTGGCGTCGCGATAGAGCCGCTCTACCTTGTGGCCTTTGATAAAGCCGATGCCGCCGTGAACCTGTACGGCGCGGTTGGTCTGGCGGGCAGCGGTTTCGGAGGCGAAAAGCTTCGCCATGGCCGCTTCCTTGCTGTAGGGAAGCCCCTGGTCGTAGCACCACGCAGCGTGGTAGGTCAGGAAACGCGAGGCTTCGACCTCGGTCGCCATGTTGGCGATCATCCACTGGATGGCCTGAAGGGATGCGATGGGCTTGCCGAACTGAACACGTTCCTTGGAGTAGTGGATGGATTCGTCCAAAGCCGCCTGGGCGATGCCGAGCGCCTGGGCGGCAATGCCGATCCGGCCGCCGTCAAGCGTCATCATTGCGATCTTGAAGCCCTGGCCTTCGCCGCCGAGCAGGTTTTTCTCGGGCACGCGGCAGTCCTTCAAGAGCACCTCGGAGGTAAGAGAGCCGCGTATGCCCATCTTGTTCAGGTGCTTGCCGATAATGAGCCCCGGGGTTCCCTGGGGCACGATGAACGCGCTGATGCCCTTGGTCCCCTTGGTTTTGTCCGTCATGGCGAAAACGATGATCACGCCGGCAACCGGAGCGTTGGAGATAAAGATCTTGCTCCCGTTGAGGACGTAGCCGTCGCCGTCTTTGACGGCAACCGTCGCGGCCGCCGCGGCGTCGGTGCCCGCGCCGGGTTCCGTCAGGGCGAACGCGCCGAGCATTTCACCCTTGCAGAGGGGTACGAGGTACTTTTGCTTCTGTTCCTCGGTGCCGAACTTGAAAAGCGGATAACAGGCAAGAGAAGTATGGCATTCAAGGGTGAACCCGGTCGTTGCGCACGCCCGCGAGAGTTCTTCGATAACGATGATGTAGCTCAGGTAATCCGATCCCGCCCCACCGTATTCCGCCGGGTAAGGAATGCCGAGCAGGTCCTGCTCGGCGAGTCTTTTGACCGTATCGGCCGGGAACTTCGGCTCGCTGTCGGTTACTTCCGCAATGGGAGCGACATACTTTTCACAAAATTCACGGACGTTGGCGCGGATCAGTTTGTGTTCTTCGGTAAGATTGAAATCCATGTGGCTTCTCCCTTGATTTTCGGTAAGACACGGCTTGGGCATTGGGACAAGCGGATCGCCGGATCGCTGCCGCTCCGTCCCGCGGTGCGGGTGCTCCGGGGCGGTTATCCGCCGAAGACCCGATTACGCACGGCTGCACGCCCGCATGATTGACCGGAGACGCGTTGGTGAGCGGGCGGTTCGATCACCGCCCGCCGCACCGCGCTCTATTTCTTTTTCTTCTCCGGTTCGGGGATTTCTTCCGTAATCCCCGCGATCTTGCGGGCATACTCTGCGAACTGGTCAACAGGGGTGAGTGCCCTTACGACCAGCTTGGCGCCGTCGGGGGAGCCGCCGCCGTGCATACAGCCGGGAACGCCTCCGCCAAGGGTCAACCATTCGGAGAGTCTTGCAGCCCTGGCCCGAGACTCGCCGCTGTACTTCTCACAAGCCTTTACCGCTTTTTCCACCAGGGGACCGTAGTCCGGGTTCTTGAAATCCTCATAGGAGGGGAAGCAACCCGTTTCTACGATGCCTCCGCCGATATCCTGGCAGAGGCGTTTGGTTTCATAGGGGAGCGTTGCAACGTGGACTTTGTTAGCATGCGCCTGGAGAGAATCCGCTACCCACATACCGCCCGGCCCCTTCTTGCCAAGGGCCATGGCGCCGATGCCCATCGCGTAGGTCGTCTCGTTGTTGACGGCCATCTCAACCATCTTGCCCGCGAAAGTGCTCGCGGCAAGACCGTTTACGCGCGCCATGAGGGCTCCTGCGCCAATCATAACGTCTCCCTGCCCCGCGACGCAAGCCCCAATGCACGCACGATAGTTTGCCGTGAAGTACTCGATGATTTTTCCGGTGTATTTGAATTCCTTGCACATGAAGACGCGTTCGTTGGGAACGAAGCAATCCTGGAAAATCAGATAGGCCTGGGTGATGCCCGTTTCGGGGATGTCCCAGCCTTTTTCGAGTTCCCTGGAATCGCTCGGACGGCGCGTTTCAACGATGGTGAGCCCCTGGATGTCCTTGGGGACGACGCACGTCAGGGCATAGTCCTGGTCTTCTTCCCTGTACCCGCTGCCCGGAAGCAGGAAGATTTCGTTGGATGCCGCAACACCGCAGATCATGGCCTTTACGCCGCTGATCACGATGCCGTCGGCTTTGACTTCCTTTATCCTAAGATTGGCGTCCGGGTTGGCCTGCTGGGAGGGACGCATGCTGCGGTCGCCTTTTGCGTCGGTGAGGGCCCCGGCCACGACGAGCCCTTTTGCCTGGGCGGCGAGTATCCAGTTTTTCAGCCTCTCCTGGTAATGAGTGCCGCAATCCTTGTCGATCATAGCGGCTACGTTCCACATGACGTTCTGCGCGTTCCAGCCCACGCACACGCCGCCGTTGCAGCTTCCGTTGAACCGGTACATCCACCTTTTGAGCTTGGAGTTGGCCATTATCTCTTCGAGCGTGCTCATCATGCCGTTCCACCGGTGAATCTTTTCACCCGTGAAGGAGGAAACCATCGTGAAGTCTTCAGCGTATTGTGGATCGTTGGAGGCGTCGAAAGCCCGCGCATGGCTCTCAACCGTGCGCTTCGTCGCCGGATCGGTCGTGACGTCCTCTATGACCTTTCCGAACTTGTGGATGTTGGGCCTCATTGCCTTCAGCGAATTCAGATAGTCCTGCCTCGTCTTTACTGCCATGGTAGGTTCTCCTTAAAGTCAATTGCCCTCTGAGGCGTGTTCAGCAGCGGGATCACTGGTGAGTGTTCTTGCTGAGGATATCGCTCTTGATCCCCATGGGAGTCTTCGGATCGAACAGGCGTGAATCCATGAGTTTCAGATCGGATGCGATCAGAGGCTTGAATTCCATCTGGTTCAGGACGTCTCGTTCAAGATCGACTCCGGGCGCGATTTCAACGAGTGTGACGCCTTCGGGACGCAGTTCGAAAACCGCCCGCTCCGTTACGTAAAGATACTTGTTGCCGCTCGTTCTGCCGTATTCGCCGGAGAATGTGATCTGCTCGACCTTTTTCACGAGCTTTTTGATCTTCCCTTCACTCAGGATCTTTAGCTTGCCGTCTTCCACGCCGACTTTGAGACCGCTTGCCGTGAGGGTCCCGCAGAAAACCACCGTGGGGGTGCTCTGCGTGATATTGATGAAGCCGCCGGCCCCCGCGATCCTCGGACCGAACTTGCTGACGTTGACGTTGCCGGTCTCGTCCATCTCGGCCATTCCGAGAACGGCGAGATCGAGGCCGCCGCCATCGTAGAAGTCGAACATGTTCGCGTGGTCGATTATGGCTTCCGGGTTCACCGCCGTGCCGAAGTAGAGGCCTCCGAGCGGCACGCCGCCGATCACTCCGGGCTCGACGGTCATCGTCATGCTTCCGCTTACGCTCTCCTCGGCCGAAACGACGCCGACTCCCTCGGGCATTCCTATCCCGAGATTGACAATGGCGTCGGGCACCAGTTCCATCGCGCAGCGGCGGCAGATGATCTTTCGCTCACTCATCGGCAGGGGAGCAACGGCCTTGAGCGGGACTCGGGTCTCGCCGCAAAGGCTCGGATTGTAGGCTTCCGCCATGGGAACCTGCCAATGGTTCTCGGGCTTGGCCACGACGACGACGTCCACGGCGATCTTGGGGAGCTTCACCATCATCGGGTTAAGAGTCCCCGCCTGCACGACCCTTTCCACCTGGACGATGACCTTGCCTCCGCATCCCTTGGCCGCCAGCGCCAGCAGCAAAAACTCGAGCGCAATCGCCTCTTTTTCGATCGTGACATTGCCGCATTCGTCGGCGGTCGTGCCCCTTACGATTGCGACATCCACCGGAAAAGACTTGTAGAAAAGGTATTCCTTCCCGTCGATTTCCATCAGCCGCACGATTTCCTCATGGCTGATGCTGTTGAGCTTTCCGCCTTCCACCCTGGGGTCGACGAAGGTCTTGAGTCCCACGTGCGTGAGAATGCCGGGCTTCTTTCCGGCGATTGCCCTGTAAAGGTGAGCCATCACGCCCTGCGGAACGCAGTAGGCCTCGATCTTGTTGTTCACAGCCAGCTTGATCGTGTCGGGCTGGAGGCTCCAGTGGCCGGAGTGGACTTTCTTCAGGAGTCCTTCCTTGCCCCAGCGGTTCAGGCCCCAGTTCGATTTTCCGTCATTCTGGCTTGCAAGGTGGGTTAGTGTCAGGTTGCGTGGTTCGCCGGTTTCAAGGAATCTTTTTTCGATGGCTTGTGAGATCTCTTCCGGGTGTCCCATTCCAACGAATCCGGAGATGGCAATGGTGTCCCCCGTCTTTATCAACTGGACTGCTTCGTCGGCTGACATGAATACGGCCATAAACTCGACCTCCTGTTGTGAGCGGTTTACGGATCTTCGTGTGCCGAAGCATGGGGGGCTTCGGCATCTCTACTGGGCAATTATCGTACCAACCGGAAAAAGGAGGCTCGATCAGGGCAGAGTCAGGATGGAAGCCATTCGAAGGGGGATGCGAAAAGGAATCGGTTCGGATGTGCGATGCAGTTTGTCATCGGTCTCACGGGAGAGGAATTTTCCTGATGCGCCAGGATTATGAGTTTGAACGGCATTGCGGCATGTGATGCACTTTGCCATCGCCGATGGCAAAGTGCATCGATTTCCCTGCCTGAAGAAGGCCGGTTCGCTCGAGCCTAGAGCCGGAATTTGAGGTCTTCGTACGGGGTCGCGGGTTCGTCGAGATCCTGGCAAAGCGAGGAAAGGCCGTACTTCTTGATCTTCCGCACCACGGTGGACTGATTCACCTTCAAGGCCTTGGCGACTTTTCTCGTGCTTCCGTGCCGTTGGAGAGCCTGTTCCAGGATCTGCCGCTCCGTGCGCTCCATGGCACGCTTGAATGGTATATTTTCAAAATTTGGAACATTATCCACCGGATAGACCTGGTTCCGGAGGTAGGCGGGCAGGTGGATCGGCTGGATCTGTTCTTCCTCCGTCATGACAAGCATTCGCTCTATGATGTTTTCCAATTCCCGGATATTTCCCGGCCATGAATATAATATAAAATTATCGATTACTTCCGTGGCAATTCGTTTGGTGAACAGGTATTTCTTATTGATTTTGTCGACAAAATGGAGCACGAGCAGCGGAATGTCCTCCTTGCGCTCGCGCAGGGGCGGAATCTCTATGGAAACCACGTTCAGCCGGTAGTAAAGATCCTCGCGGAAGGAGAGGTTTTTCACCATTTCCTTGAGGTTCTTGTTCGTTGCCGCAATGATGCGGGTGTCTATCGGAATGGGTTTGAGACCCCCTACGCGAACGATCTGGTGATCCTGGAGGGCGCGCAGGAGCTTTGCCTGCAGGTTGAAAGAGATATCGCCGATCTCGTCGAGAAACAGCGTGCCTTTCTTCGCCATTTCGAACATTCCCGGCTTGCCCTGTTTCCGGGCTCCGGTGAAGGCGCCCGCGTCGTAGCCGAAGAGTTCGGATTCAAGGAGCGACTCGGGGATGGCGCCGCAATTGATCTTGATGAGCGGCCCCTCGGCGCGGTGCCCCAGGCGGTGAATCGCGTTTGCGAAAACCTCTTTTCCGGAACCCGACTCGCCGGTAAGCAAAACGGTGGAATCCACCTTGGCCACCTGCGAGGCCATCTCAAGGACTCTGCGGGTCTCGGGACTCCTCGCGATTATGTCGATGTTCTTATTGATCTGCTGCAGCCGCATCTGTTCCAGTTCGGCCGCGTAGATCTGGTTGAGCTGCTGGGTTTTTTCGAGAAGTTCCTTCAGGTAGAGGATTTCCGTAATATCACGGATATTTGCGACTACGCGCTTTATCTCTCCGTTTGGATCCCAGATAGGAATGGCGGTCGCCAGGATCTTCTGCCCCACTTTTTCGCCCCTCGTCATCTGGAGCCATATGGTCGTTTTCTTGCGGCTTTTGATGGCGGCCATGACCGAGGATTCGGTGTAGAATTTCTGGTTCACGAGGTCCTGGGCGTTTTTCCCGATGACAAAATCCCGGTGTATTCCGCAGATGCGCTCCCATGCGCTGTTAACGACGAGGATATTGCCCGAGCCGTCCGTTATGAAAAGCCCGTCGTGAGAGGACTCGAGGATGTCTTCCAGTTCGCAGTGCGTCGGCTGTTCGGAATTCTCGTGGCAATATGAGCAGAGGCGTTTCAAGGAAATCTCCTGCTATAAGAGGGTTGTTCGCCCGCCTCGAGTGCCGGGGGAGCAAAAGGCCGAAGGAAAACGGGCCGGAGGCTTTGGACTCCGCGCGGAACGCGGAGATGCGCCAAAGCGGCGGGAGCGGGTCGCTGCTGAGTTGCGGACCGGTGAACCGGGCAGCCGCGTGCATGGGCGAAAGAACAGCTGCAACGGGGGATCGCTGGGGAAATGGCTGCAAAAAGACTGACCCCGGTCGTTCATCAAACACTCTATGCCGGAAGAGGGTCTATTGATTTGAAATTGAAAGCTTCGCCGCCGCTTAACGAACTCATCATAGCCGAGAGGCGAACCTTTTCAAGAAATATTTACAGATCGAAATGATGGAGCAACCCCTGCCCAAGCGCTCTTCTACAATGATGCGGATATGTGCGGACAAGCCCCGGAGGCGAAAACTCGGCTGCATTCCCGAAAAATCTATCCCCCGTATTCCGCTTCGCGGACCTTCCCTTTGAAGATTGTATGCTTGTAGACGGTGTAGACCAAAATCACCGGGAGCAGGATTCCTGTGACCACGAGCATGAACCGGAGGGTCTGAGGCGATGCGGCGGCGGCGTGCACCGTGATGGGTGAGGAGATGATGTTGGGAATCATGTAGGGATACATTCCGGCCGAGAGTCCCGCGAAGGAAAAAAGGATTATCCCGATGTTCCAGATCAGAGGAGATTTTTCGTAGCGCTTGGAAAGGCTCCGGAAGTACATGACGAAGCAGACCGCGGCCAGGCCGAGGAGGAGAAGGATGGGCACGTTTTCGGGAAAGGTCAGGAGTTTCCGGGCGAGATAGGGATGCGCCCGCATGTTCCATGCGTGCACGCCGCAGGCGATCGCAAGAGTGCAGATGGATGCTCTCCATGCATAGCGATAGCTCCTGTCCTGAACGTCCTTTTCCGTTTTCAGGATCAGAAAATTCGCCCCGAGCATGACATAGCCGCAGAGCACCCCGGACGCAATCAGAGCCGAGTGCCAGTGAAGCCATCCCCAGACGCCGCCGGCATAGCGGCCCTCCTCGATTTGCAGACCTCCCAGAAGTCCGCCCAGTGCGAACCCCTGTGACAGGGTCACCAAAAGGCTTCCCACGCCGAAGGCAATCCCCCAGAAACGCTTGTGGCCGGTCGAGCTTTCCCGGAACTCGAACGATACGCCCCGGAATACAAGGCCGAAAAGCATCACCAGAATCGGGATGTAGAGCGAGGAGAGAACCAGGCTGTAGAACAGGGGAAATGCGCCGAACATCATTCCTCCCAGAAGGACGAGCCAGGTCTGATTATCATGCCAGATGCCTTCGAGCGATGACATGAGCAGACCGCGCCTTTCGTCCGTGCCCGCAAACAGCGATATGATGCCGACCCCGAGGTCGAAGCCGTCGGCAACCGCGTAGTAGAGTAGGAAAAAGCCGATCAGAACCAGCCAGACAAGGGGGAGATTTGCTTCCACGGCAGTGCGCCTTTCCTGCGAAAAATAGGGATGGTCAATGAGACCGCGCCTTCTTGACGGTTTTCATCAGCGCCACGGGTTCGGGTCCCCTTTTGAGAACGCGGGCGGCAAAAATCAGAAAAAGGATGAAAAGAAGCGGATAGAGAAACGAAAAAACGGCCAGGGAAGCTCCCACGGTTCCGGCAGGGATCGCCGAGGCCGATTTGTCGGTGCGGAGCAGGTTGTAGAGGAGCCAGGGCTGCCTGCCGATTTCGCGGGCGAGCCAGCCCATTTCCATTGCCAGATAACTGAGCGGGATGGCGGCAATCCAGGACGCGAGAAGATATCTCTGCTTCGATATGCGGTCCGGTTCGAGCCTTCCCGTGCGCCATGCCAGGGCCGTCCAGAGCATGAGGGCAAAAAGAAGCCCGCCGATCAGGATCATGATCCGGAACGAATAAAAAGGCACCCATATCGGCGGCTGATTCTCTCGGGGAAACTCGCGCATGCCCACCACCTGCCCGTCCAGGGAATTGGTGGCGATGATGCTGAGTGCGTTTGGGATATCGATTTCCCAATCGTTTTGCTGCTTTTCCTCGTTTGGCCACGCGAGTATTTTCCATGGCGCACCCCGGCCGGGGGGATTCGTCGCCCAGTGGGCCTCCATGGCCGCGAGTTTGGCCGGCTGATGCAGGTATACGGCCTTGCCCGAGCCGTCGCCAAGGAGGATCTGAAGCGGCGTTACGACAATCGAGGCAAGAAAGGCCATCTTAAAGGAGATCGTGAAAAACGAGACCTCGCGACCCTTCCGGATGTACCATGCGCTTATGCCCCCGAGCACGAAAATCGAGATCTCGACTGCCGCAACCCACATGTGGGAGACGCCCCACGGCATGTCCGGGTTGAATACCGCGTCGAAGGAACTGGTGATCACGAACTTCATGTCCTTGAAGTACCCGCCCGTCGGCGTGTGCATCCAGGAATTGGCCACCATGATCCAGAAGGCCGAAAGAGAGCCGCCGAGGGCGACCATGAGGGTCGAAAAGAAATGCATGCGCGGTCCGACACGGTTCCAGCCGAGCATCATGATTCCGAAGAAGGTCGCTTCGAGCATGAACGCCATCGCGGCTTCAAACCCAAGCATGTGTCCGAAGAAATCACCGCCCGCGAGCGAGAAGGTCCCCCAGTTCGTGCCGAACTGAAACTCCAGGGGAATCCCGGTGACAACCCCGACGGTGAAGTTGAGCAGGAAGATCTTGCTCCAGAAACGGCAGTGGCGGTAGTAGGTCTCGTTTCCCGTCTTCAGCCAGAGGGCTTCCATTACGACCAGAAAGAGGCTGAGACCGATGGTGAGAACGGGCCAGAGAATGTGAAAGGTTGCGGTCACGCCGAACTGAATGCGCGAGAGCATAACGGAATCCGATAGAAAATCCATCGTCGCCCCTTAGCTGGAGATGCCATGCGGAGCGCCCGGGTCTATGAAAGGCCGCGCTCCGGTCCACGTTCACTGGTAACGGTAATTTTTGACGGCGGAAATGGAACCTGACGCCGTTGGCTGCGCTCAATCTAGGAATGGGAGGTCAAAAAAACCAGAGTCCTGCAAGGATTTGTGGCCGGTAATGCTCAAAATCGCCCTCGATTTCATCTGGTGCGAGGCGGTTCGAATTATCCGAAATGGACGAAGCTGCTTATGAGTGCCGGACAGTCCACATCGAGCACCCGGGGAGCGATGCGATCGAGTTCTTCGATGTTCCAGGGGCCCTGCGCGGCGATCAGCTCCAGGGCTTTTTCCTTCGACTCGGCCAGGACCGCGATTTCCGCCGTCAGGTAGTTGTCCCGGTAGACGTGCGGTTCGTCAAACATCGACCAGCTGGACAGGAATTTGCTGTGCTTCCAGATAAAGATCTTCATGCGCTCCTCCGATGTTGTCTCTTTGCGGCAGGCGTGTCCGCCCCGGCGTGCAACCGACGGCGGCCCGACTCCTTCTAATACCACTTTGGATCGATGTTGCAAGTGGGCGCTCAGGCAAGGAGCGAAAGAATCACCGTGTAGGAAACGGCGGAAGCCAGCGTGAAGACGGACACGCTCGTCGCGGCGAGTTCCGGGTCGCCTCCGAGTTCGGTCGCCATGACGTAGGAAATGGTTGCCGGCGGAGATGCGAGCAGGATCACGCCCGGAAGAATCAGCGGTTCCGGCACATTGAAGGCCACCATGAAGAGATAGCCCGTCATGGGGAGGACGAACAGCTTGAGCATGCCGATGCTGACGATTTCTTTGACCATCGTGCCCAGCGTGCCGAAGGAAAGGCTCGAGCCGATCAGGATGAGAGCGGTCGGCAGGGCCATCCCGGAGAGAATGTCGAGCCCTTTTTGAAGCGGAGACGGGATCGTCACGCCAATGGCGCAAAGGGGAAGCGCCACGGCAATGGTCGCTATGATGGGATTTGTGACGACGTTTTTCACGATGAGCGCAATTCCCCGCGGTCCGCTCAACCGGAATCCCGGACTGTATATGGTAAGCGCCCACACCGCCAGGATGTTCTGCGCGACCATGATGAAGCTGCTCAGGATCGCCATGCGTGCAAAATTCGCCTCTCCCAGTGCGTAAAAGGCGATCGCGTAGGCCATGTAGCCGATATTTCCGTGAAAGCTGCTCTGGACGAAGGTCCCCCGCCTGCCCCCCTGGACCGAGAGCACGCGCACCGCGCCGATGCTCAGCAGGAGCATGAACCCTATCGCGGCCAGGGTGGCTAGCACGGCAAGCATGTTGAAATTTTCCCGAAAGGGTGCCCGCATGATCTCGTTAATGACCATGGCGGGAATTCCGATATTAAACACAAGCTGGTTTGCGGTCTTGGAAAAAGCGGGGTCGATGATTCCCTTTACCTGGAGAAGATAGCCGAGCAGGATGATACTGAAGATGGGAAGAATCGTGTTGACCAGGATGTTTAGCATAGTCTCTTTTCATCAGTTCCGAGTGATAAAGAGTAAAAAATACTGCCCGGGCTTTTTTCGTGAAAAGAATGCATTATAATCTGCATTCCGAAATTGGAAAGTATCCCTATAGGGCTGTTATTCACATTAACGGCTGAAAATACTTGACCTTTGGGAAGAGTTCCAATAAACGGAACTGCATCCTGCAAATTCGAGTGATTACGAGGTAAAGACTATGCCCAAGAAAGACATGGACCACGATCAGATGATGGATGATTTTGAAGACGATGCCGGACTGGAATTCGAGCAGAACGAAGAGCTTGACTTCGCAGCCGATGACGATCTCCTTCTCGAAGAAGGCGAGGACGATGAGGAAGTGCTCCCGTCCGTGCTCTACAAGGGGATTACCCGCCCCAAGACGGATGACGACTGGCGGCAGTTGCTGCTTGAGGCGAGCGTCGAGGGAGTTCCGGAGTACAAAATCACGGACAGCTACCGTGACGGCTCTTTGCTCAAGCACCCCACCTTCGGTCTGGGAGTGGTATCCAAAGTGATTTCACCCAGGAAAATGGAAGTGATTTTCGAGGCGAGCAAGAAGCTGATGGCGATGAGCATCGTAGCTCCGGAAAAGGCTGCTTAGGGCTGTTTGCCCGCCTCCAGCGCGCGGACGAGTTCCACTTTGACCTGCTCGAGCAGAAAAGCGTAAACGGAGGGCGTTCCGCCTACGACGTTTCCATTGTGGAGGTGGTTCTCCTCTCCCCAGAAATCGGTAATGATTCCGCCGGCCTCTCCAATAAGGAGCGCGCCGGCGGCTATGTCCCAGGCCTTGAGGCCGATCTCCCAGAATCCATCCACCCGTCCCGCGGCAAGATACGCCAGATCAAGCGCGGCGGCGCCCGCGCGCCTGATTCCGCTCACGTTTGAGAAAACGGTATTCAACAGCTTCAGATAATGGTCCATGTACTTCTTGGTCCGGAAGGGAAAGCCCGTTGCCACGAGCGCGGTCTCAAGAGCGACGTTTCTCCGCACGGACAGACGCGATCCGTTCAGCCATGCTCCCCTGCCTTTCCTCGCCGTGAAGAGTTCGTTCCGGATCGGATCGAGCACCAGACCCACCACCGGCTTTGTGTCCAGGCACACCCCGATGGATACCGCAACGAAGGGAAAGCCGTGAATGAAGTTCGTGGTCCCGTCGATCGGGTCGATTACCCAGGTGTAGCCGGGCTGCAGTCCGTTGTTTGCCGTTTCCTCGGACATGATATGATGGTCGGGGAAATTGTCCCGAACGGCCTTCATTATGAGCCGTTCGCATTGTTTATCAATTTCGGTGACGTAATCCGAAGGACCCTTGAGATGGATGTCTGAGGATGAGAGGTGGCCGATATTGGCGCGAACGATCTCGCCGGCTTCAACAATGGTCTTGTGCGCCACGCTTTCGATTCTGTCGAGCATGTTCTATGGTACCCCGTCTTGCGGCTTCCCGCTTGCATGTGTACAAGAAAAAAAGTAGAAAGGGACGGGCTTGCTCGATTTCGGCTGCTTCCGTCTCCTGCCCGCCGTGCCGAACTCTTCTTTTAAAACGTAATGGAGAACTGCGCAACCGTGGTCTTGGATGTCCACACACATATCTTCCCGCCCGGAATCATACGGGAGCGTGAGAAGTTCTTCGAGGGCGAACCGGAGTTTCGCCTCCTCTACGAATCGCCGAAAGCGAAAATGGCCACCGCCGAAATGCTCATCGATTCGATGGACCGAAACGGTGTCGACAAGTCGGTCGTTTTCGGCTTTCCCTGGCGCATGCCCGACCACCTGAAGTTCCATAACGAATACGTGATCCGGTCGGCCGCCGGGCTTTCGGACCGGCTCATACCGCTTGCGTGCCTTGACCTTTTCGCGGAGGAGTGCGCGGATTACGCGGCCTCTCTTATCCGCGACGGTTTCAGGGGTTTTGGCGAACTGGCCGTTTACGGAGCTTCGGAGGAACTCGGGTGCGTGATGTCCAATTTCAGGGAGGTGGCCCGGCTGAGTGGCGCCTCGGGGCTCGCGATTCTCGCTCACGCAAACGAACCCGTGGGCCACGTCTATCCCGGAAAGGCTCCCTTCGGGCTCGATTTCTACTATTCCCTGGCCTCCGCCGCGGGTGGAACACCCCTTATTCTGGCTCACTGGGGCGGCGGTCTTCTCTTTTTCGAGCTGCTCAAAAAGGAAGCTCCGGAACTTCTCGCAAACGTCCGCTACGATACCGCGGCTTCCCCCTATCTCTACCGGAAGGATGTCTACCGTATCGGCGCACAGATCGCCGGCCCCGATAAAATCCTCTTTGGAAGCGACTTCCCGCTGATTTCCCCCGCCCGCTATTTCGAAGAAATCCGTGACTCGGGCCTTCCCGATTCGGAGGCCGCGGGTATCCTTGGCAATAACGCCGCGCGGATCTTTGGCGTTTCGTAAATCGCCCCGGGATAAATGATGCGCGCGTGCTGGCGCGTGTGGCCAATACTTGCGGGGGGGAATCATCTCCCCGCTCTTTGGCGTCCTGATAGGTATCAATTCGAACGCAATATTGGTATTAATTGTCCGAAGAGCTCAATTCGTCTTCCGTTGCGAGGCCGTACTTCAGGAGGCGATAGCGGAAGGATCGGAAGGTGATGCCGAGCAGTTGGGCCGCTTTGAGCTTGGCTCCGTTTGTCTGCTGCAGGGCGGTTTGAAGCAGTCGCTTCTCGATTTCGGCCAGATGCTGATCCAGGTCGAATCCCTGGCCGGGAAGTTCCGCCGGGGCGTTCGTCGCGCCCGTTCCCTCGTGCTGCCTTCGCTTGTACATGGAAAGCGTGAGGCTGTCGGGGAGGATGATGCGCGAGGCTTCCATTGCGACCCCGCGTTCGATTATGTGCTGAAGCTCGCGCACGTTGCCCGGAAAATCGTAGTTGCAGAGGATATCCATCGCATAGGATGAGACCTTGCGGATATCCTTTGCGAATTCGCGGGCGAACTTCGAGAGGAAATGCTGAGCCAGCAGGGGGATGTCGCCCTTGCGTTCTCGCAGCGCCGGGATGCGGATGGGCAGAACGTTCAGGCGGTAGTAGAGGTCTTCGCGAAAGCTCTTCTCCATCACCATGCGCTCGAGGTCGCGGTTCGTGGCCGAAATGATGCGCACGTCCACGGGGATGTCTTCGGTTCCACCTATCATGCGAACGGTTTTTTCCTGCGCGAGCCTCAGAAGTTTCACCTGGAGCAGGGGAGAAAGCTCGCCGATCTCATCGAGGAACAGCGTTCCTTTCTCGGCGGCTTCGACAAGACCCGTCCTGTTCGCCACGGCGCCCGTGAAAGCGCCCTTTTTGTAGCCGAACAGCTCGCTTTCGATGAGATTTTCCGGAACGCCGCCGCAGTTGACGATGATGAAGGGTTGTTCGCGGCGGGAGCTTTCGCGGTGTATGGCCTTGGCCACAAGCTCCTTGCCGGTGCCGCTCTCGCCCGTGATGAGGACGTTGCTGCTGGTCTTGGCAACCCTTTCGATGCTCTCGTAGATCTTCTGCACCGCGGGGCTTTCGCCGATGAGGCACCCGAAGTACAGGGGGCCTTCGCGCGTCCTCGCGCTCCCCTCGTCCTCGTCCCTGCTTCGCAGGGCATGGGAAATTACGGTCAGGATTTCTTCGTTGTTGAAGGGCTTGGGGAAGTAGTCGTATGCGCCTTCGTTCATGGCCTCAACGGCCACTTCCGTGCTCGCATAGGCGGAGATCATAATCACGGGGGTCTTCGGGGCGATCGCCTTGCACCCTTTGAGCACTTCGAGCCCGTTGACGGGGCTCATGCGAATGTCCGTGATCACCAGGTCGAAAGTGGATGAGCGGAAAAGCTCCAGGGCATCGCGGCCGTTTGCCGCGCAGCAGACTTCATATCCTTTCCGCAGGAGCAGGATTTCCAGAAGTTCCCGCATGCCCCTTTCATCGTCGACAACCAGAATTTTCGGGGTGCCTCGTTCCTGCATCTCAGCTTCCGTAAACGTGACGCCTCAAGGGGCGGAAAAAACGACAATTCCCCCGACGAGCACCATTTCGGCCCGCCCCTGGACCCGCATCCCGTTAAACGGGCAATTCCTGCTCTTGGAACGGAATGTGTTCACATCGATCGTATATTTCGCCTCGGGATCTATCACGGTTACATCCGCCGCAGCGCCTTCCCGGAGCGAACCGCAAGGCACCCGAAGGATGCCCGCCGGGTTGCTCGATGCCTTCGCGATGGCTTCAAGCGGCGTGAGGGTCCCGTCGCGCACGAGCCCGAGGATCAGGGGAAGCGAAGACTCCAGGCCGATCATGCCGTTTGAGGCAAACTCGAATTCGAGGTCCTTTTCGACTGAAGTGTGCGGTGCATGATCGGTTGCTATCGCGTCGATCGTTCCGTCCGCAAGGCCGGCGCGGATCGCTTCGACGTCCCTTGCCGTCCTGAGCGGCGGGTTGACCTTGTAGACCGTGTCGAAGCCCGCAATCAGCTCCTCGGTAAGGGTGAAGTATTGGGGCGCCGTTTCCGCCGTAACATTGATCCCGCGTTTTTTTGCCTCGCGGATCAGCGCGACCGATCCGGCGCTGCTGACATGCGCGATATGGAGCCGGGCGCGGGTCATTTCGGCCAGGATAATGTCGCGGGCAATCATGACTTCTTCGGCCGCGGCGGGGATTCCCCGCAGACCAAGGCGGGTCGAAACGGGTCCTTCGTTCATCAGCCCGCCCGCGGAGAGTTGAGAGTCTTCGCTGTGGCTGATGACCAGCAGCTCGAAGGTGCCGGCGTATTCGAGCGCCCTGCGCATGAGCAGGCCGTTCATGACGGGACGCCCGTCGTCCGAAACCGCAACGGCTCCCGCGGCTTGAAGTTCTCCGTACTCGGCAAGGTTTTTCCCTTCGAGTCCCGCGCTGATCGCGCCTACGGGGAAAACCCTGCAGAAGCCCTCATACCTTGCTTTTTCAAGGATGTACTGGGTCACGGTCGCGGAGTCGTTCACCGGGTGGGTGTTGGGCATGCAGGCAACGCCGGTGAACCCGCCGCAAACGGCCGCGTGCGTGCCGGACCGGATTGTCTCCTTGTACTCCTCGCCGGGTTCGCGCAGGTGCACGTGCATGTCTATGAGGCCGGGAACGACCCATTTTCCGCTCGCGTCGATCTCCTGAACTTCCGAGCGAAACTCGGCTCCGAGCGAGATTTGCGGGCGTGTTTCGGCAATCCGGCCCTCCAGGACCAAAACGTCCATCGGGCCGTCGAGTTTCCTTGCCGGATCGATCACCCGGCCGTTACGGAAAATGAAAGATCCAGATTTTTCCTTCGGTTCCATTGCTACTCCGGAGATGAGGGCCGGGAAATGTCCGGCAGCGAAGACCTGTCCTGCGCCAGCAGATAGAGCACGGCCATTCTCACGGCCACCCCGTTGGTGACCTGATCGAGGATGACGGAGTGGGGGCCGTCGGCTACCTCGGGGCTGATTTCGACTCCACGGTTCATCGGCCCCGGATGCATGATGATTACGTCATCCTTGGCGTTTTTCAGCTTCGCGGGGCTGATGCCGTAGATGATGGAATACTCGCGCAGCGACGGCAGGAGCATTTGCTGCTGGCGTTCTTTCTGGAGACGGAGAACCATGATGACGTCCGCCTCGGGAATGCAGTCCTTGAGGTGATTGCAGACCCGGGCGCCCATGAGTTCGAAGTCGGGCGGAATGAGCGTCGGAGGGCCGCACAGGGTGACTTGCGATCCCATCTTGGTCAGGCCGTAGATGTCCGAGCGGGCCACGCGGCTGTGGTAGATGTCTCCGACTATTACCACGTTGAGACCGTCGAGACGGCCCTTGTGGTCATGGATTGTGAGCATGTCGAGCAGTGCCTGGGAGGGATGCTCGTGCATGCCGTCGCCGGCGTTGATCACGGAGGCCTCGGTATGCTGCGCCAGCAGGTGAGGCGCTCCCGATGCCGAATGACGGACCACGAAGACGTCGGGCTTCATGGCCTCGAGGTTTTTCATCGTGTCAAGCAGCGTTTCGCCTTTTACCATGGAACTCGTCGAGCCCGTAATCGAATAGGTGTCCGCGCTGAGGCGCTTTGCCGCGATGTCAAAAGAGGTCCGGGTACGAGTGCTCGGTTCGTAGAAAAGATGGACCACCGTCTTGCCCCGCAGGGTGGGCACCTTCTTTATCGACCGCGCATTGATTTCTTTCAGGGAACGGGACAGATCGAGAATGTGTTCGATCTCTGCCACTTGGAGGTCGCGAATGCCGAGAAGGTCTTTTCGCTTGAAGCTCATGAAGTTTTCCTCGAGAAGTCCGGTTGATCGCCCGCGACAACTTTCCAGCGACGCTCGGATGAGCGGCTTCATTTTCGCTATTGGCGATTTCAACAGTATTATTTATCATGGCGTTACCCTAAGATGGAATCCAAAAACGTAGGTTCGGGAAAAAGTCCTGCGAGATGACCGCAAAGCGGCTCAAAACGGGGAGCGGCGTTTTTTTGCATTGACTTAACTTCAAAGTATTATAATAGTCTAATCTATTATTTGCGGTGCATGAGTGCGGTTCCAATCCCGGCTTGACAGTGGCCGGTGTTGCCGTTAAATGGAACCGCAGTTTTTATTTGAAAGGAGAGAGAGGAATGGCACGAGTGCCCATCACGCGGCAGGGCTACGAAAAGCTGAAGGGAGAACTTCAGCGACTTCAGAAGGAAGAGAGGCCCACGGTTATAAGGGCCATCGAGGAAGCCCGTGGTCATGGGGATATTTCCGAGAACGCCGAGTACGAAGCCGCCAAGGACAAGCAGGGAATCATTGAAGGCAAGATTCAGGATCTCACCCAGAAGGTTGCAAACTCTCAGATAGTGGATTTGCCGGTTGATGTCGACGGCAAGGTGATTTTTGGATGCAAAGTGGTCGTCGAAGACCTCGAAACCGGAGAAGTAAACTCCTTTCGGCTCGTGGGGCCCTACGAAGCCGACGTGCAGGCGGGAACCATCTCGGTCACCTCCCCGATCGGAAGGGCTCTCATCGGCAAGGAGGAAGGCGACGAGGTTAAGGTTCAGACTCCCAAGGGAGTGCGCAATATCGAGGTCCTCGAAGTTCAATCCTGAGTCTGGCAGATTTGCTCGCGTACGTACCGGAAATCCGAACCATTCCCTACTCTGAACAATAATCTGTCCCCCCCTGCTCGGCCGTTGAGCCCCGGGGGGGATGGGGCTCTTTCTCAATCGGCTGGGTGATGCCTCGATCTTGACACCGCTTCGGAATATGACTACTGGATGATACTGGGTTTTCTATCTGGTGTAACATGCTGTGGTATAGGATGTTTCCTGTTGAAATGATCGGTACAGTGGATATAATTCCCCAATCTTTGTACCCCTTTTCGATATAGGAGTATCTGAATCGATGAAAGCCTCCATGCTGATCAAAGCCGTTGTGGTTGGCCTTCTTCTCGCCCTCACCGCATGTGGCGGCATGGCCCCCGCCATGCAAACAAATCACCGAAGCGATCGCACCGTCGACAGCGCAATGCCCGCTTTCGAGAACCGGCTCGAAACGGACCATTTTGTCCTGCGATGGACGAACAAGAGTTCTCATTCCGGTGACAACATAGCGGACCAGCAGATTATTCAGGATACCGCAAGTTATCTTGAGACGGCATGGGAGAAATATGCCGCGCTTTTCGGCAGGAATCCATATATCCCGCCCGGGAAGGACAAGATCGAGGTTGTCTTCCGCGAGATGGACTGCTACGGGGTTGCCGATCCCCCCGACGGTCCGATTCAGCTCAACTCCTATGCCTGGGTTCGCGACAAGGGCATCAGGCAGCCGACCTCCGCGCACGAACTGTTCCACAAAATGCAATATGCCTACGGCTACAAGGTCGACTGGGTTCCCCGAAGACCGTACATGTGGTTGATCGAAGGGACGGCGGCCTGGGGCGAGGTCTACGTCTGGGGAAGGGTGAGCAGGACGTGCAAGGTGGACGAGATGTTCAGGGACACCAAGCTTGACATATACGACGCGGACGATATGGCCATGCCGTTCTGGATCTATTTCGTTCAGGGCAACAAGGAGAATCCGAACCACGCGCTCATGGTCGAACTGCTCGAAACCCTCGAGCGCCGCAAGGATGAGAAAAAGGCCCTCGATGAAGTGATTCAGGCTCATTACGGATCGGTCGAAAGCTTTTTCGCATCCTTTTCACAGGCCAGGAAACAGGGGTTTTGGGCCGAGTGCTGCCGGGCGCCCTACAACTGCATCCTCGGCCCGGACGGCAAGGATATAGTCGAGAAGGTGAAAGGGCTGAACAAGAAAGGATAGCCCGGCCGGACTTCAAGCGGGATTCCACAAAAAAGAGAAGATCCGAACTTTACGCTTTCAAGGACTGCGAGGGAGGTTATAAAATGCGGGCATTCGTGGTGGGCCGCTCTGTTGCGGTTCGAAGCCTGCAAGCCTGCCTCTGTCCGATCGGGGCAAACCGGCGGAATGGATTTTCATGAAGCGTATCCTGAGGATCTGCGTATTTTGCCTTCCTGTTCTCGTGCTTGTACTCGGGTTGCTTACGGTCACGCTCGTCGCGGCCGCTGAAAACGCTCAAACTCCGCCTTCGGAATCCGCTCCCGCAATCTCGCCGGAGAGCCGACCGGCCGGTGAAGCCGTACCAGATCCGTCCGGCGCCGGACTGCAGATGCTGTGGGCGCTCATAGGCATATTTTTCGGCGGCATGGCGCTAAATCTCACTCCCTGCGTCTATCCCCTGATACCGGTCACAATTTCCTATTTCGGAGCCAAGTCGTTCGGCGAGGCGAAAAGCCCCGGCAGAATCGTTGCTCTGCACGGCCTGCTGTATGTTCTCGGGCTTGCCGCAATGAACTCGATGCTCGGCGTTGTCGCGGCGCTTTCGGGCCGGATGCTCGGGAATCTGCTCCAAAACCCCCTGACCCTGATCTTCGTTGCGCTGATCCTCGTTCTTTTTGCCTGCAGCATGTTCGGGGCCTGGGAGTTCCGGCTTCCCTCCATTGTGACGGGCACGGCTTCGCGCACCTTCGCGGGATATTTCGGGAGCCTCTTTATCGGGCTGACGCTGGGCATCGTGGCCGCGCCCTGCATCGGGCCGTTCGTGGTGGGGATTCTCGTCTGGGTGGCGGGAACCGGGGATCCGGTCTCGGGTTTTCTGGTGTTTTTCAGCCTGAGCCTCGGGATGGGAGTTCCTCTTTTCGTGCTGGCCATTCTCTCGGGCCGTTTGAAGAGCCTGCCGAGGTCCGGGGAGTGGATGCTCTGGGTCCGGAAGCTTTTGGGATGGGTCCTGCTCGGGATGGCGAGCTATTTTGTCAGGCCCGTGATGCCCGGGACCTCGGGCATACTGCTCACGGCTGCTCTCTTGCTTGCCGCCGGGGTTCACCTCGGGTTTATCGATCGGAGCAGCGCGCGGTTCCAGGCCTTCAGGTTCATAAAAGCGGGAACGGGAGTTCTGGGTATTGTGCTTGCCCTATACGTCGGTTCCTCCCCGTTTTTGGTTGGCGAGGGAGTGAAGTGGACTCCCTACACGGAAAAGGCCCTGGAGGATGCCATAGCTTCCGGGCGGCCCGTTGTCGTGGACTTTTACGCCGATTGGTGCGCGCCCTGCCGCATGATGGACAGGCTGACATTCCGGGATGCCGGGGTCATGGAAGCCGCCGAGCGCGATTTCGTGATGATCCGGGTGGATCTTACCCGCAGGGAGGAAAATTCCAGTCAGAAGCTGGCGCGCCGCTTCAGGGTGATGGGTGTGCCGACAGTGGTCTTTCTCGAGCCCGGGGGGGCCGAGAACAGGGAATTGCGCGTTTCCGAATTCACGGAGCCGGACAGGTTTCTGGCCAGGATGAAGGAGGTGGGGAAAGCGGGCGGGGCGGCCGGAACGGAAAAGAAGTGAAAGGCTCCGGGGCGCGGTTCCACGAGATCTACTGGCAGCCCGTTGTTTTTCGAATGGATTCTATTACGTCCTGAATGGCTTTGGTTCTTGCCAGGGGCTCATCACATCCGTGCTTGTACTGGTATTCGAGAAAAAGATCGATTGTCTTTTCCAGCACTTGTTTGAGCTGCCAGGAGTCGAGCAAGTATTTTTCCATTTTTTCCATCTCTGCGGTAAACGATGTCATGCGTGCGCCTGCGGGTCGGGTTGCACACACATTCCGATGGACGGGAAGGTAGCACAGAAATGATAATAGCGGAATGGAGAAAATTTCGGGACCGCTCCCGCTGATGCGTTGCGCGGCGGGACCGCCCGCGGCGCGTCCTGTCCGCCGGCCGGGGCACGGGGATTGAATTCTGCCTTCATGCCGGGTTATACGCAATGAGCGTTCAAGATGATACCAAGTTTTCAGACCGTGGGGAGCCTGCTCCCCGCACCCCACACGCAGCTGCGCTGCTCATTTTGGCGCTTGCGGCGGGCCGTTGGCCTGGCCGAACCCGAGGGCGCGCGGGAAATCATTTCCCCCGCTCTTTCCATTCGTTCTATCTTGAACGCAAATTGGTATGAAACAGCGCGTGGGGGGGCGGGTTGTTTTTTTATTTGAACGTTTTAACGAAATTTCGGCAGGAGCACGCAATGTCGATGGAAAAAAAATGCAGGATCGGCATCCTCGTTCTGCTTTCTTTCTCGTGGATCGGGTTTTGCGGGATATGGAGCTGGGGCAGTGTGGAGCCGGCAGCCGGCCCACAGTTCGTGGTTCCGCATTTCCAGATTCCCGACCGGGCGGAGCTTTGCGGCGAGCCCGTTCCCATTCAGGCAGCGGACGTGCGGGAACGCTTCGACCGGGAATTCACAATAATAACGCATAGTCACGCTCAGGTTTACCTCTGGCTCAAGCGCTCCGAGCGCTTCTTTCCCTGGATCGAAAAGCAGCTGGCCTCGCGGGGCCTTCCGGACGACCTGAAATATGTTGCGGTTGCCGAAAGCGACCTCATGAACAATGCAGTTTCCCAGGCGGGAGCTGCGGGCCCGTGGCAGTTCATGCCGGCGACGGCAGGAAACTACGGGATGTGTCAGGCCGGTGGGGTGGACGAGCGCTACGACTTTGAAATCTCGGCCAGCGGCGCGTTCAAGTACCTGAAAAACCTGCAGGGTTCGCTGCAGAACTGGACCCTGGCCATCGCCGCCTACAATTGCGGGGAAAGGCGCGTCCAGGATGAGATGAAAAGACAGAAGGCGCAAAGTTTTTATCTCTTGAAGCTGCCCCAGGAGACGGAACGCTACATATTCCGGATTCTGTCGATAAAAGAAGTATTGAGAAACCCGGCGAAATATGGGTATTATCTGCCCAAAGGGGCGGGATACCGCGTAATTCTTACGGAAAAGGTTAGCGTAAACCTGCCGGGTCCGATAACGATCAGCACTGCGGCGGAGGCTGCTGGCATAACCTATCGCGAGTTCAAGCTGCTCAACCCCTGTCTCATTTCGGACACGATTCCGAAGGGGAGTATCACCTTGAAGGTTCCCGAGGGCAAGGGGAAGGAGTTCGAGCGTAAAATCGATGCCTGGAAAGCTTCTTACAAGCCGAGCTATCTTTTCCACCGAGTCGCGAAAGGGGAAAGCCTCGACCTGATCGCGAGGAAGTACAAGAAATCCGAACAGGAAATCTGCGCCTGGAACAAGATCAAAAGCAGCAAGGTGCGGAGCGGGCAGATGCTGAAGATTTATCAGTGATCCGCCGCCTGGCTTGTGTGCGGCGAGCCGCTTCCCACAAGGTTTTCCGGCTATGGGAGCCGATTTGCGGAAATGTTAAATGCCTTGACAAGCCTTTCGGGGAGAACTACGATAACGGGCCGTTAAGACCTTGAAAACTCAACCATTTTGGTGGATATGGAAAAATACCGACAGTTTTCGGAGCTATTGCTGCAGAGCCGGCACGCCATCGCCCTGACGGGGGCGGGCATCTCGGTGGAAAGCGGGATACCCGACTTCAGGAGCAAGGGCGGGCTGTGGTCGAGGTTTGACCCGCGGGAGTACGCCTACATCGACTCCTTCCGGGCCAATCCGAAAAAGGTATGGAAAATGCTTATGGAAATGGACGTGCTGCTTTCCGGGGCACGTCCCAACGGGGCGCATACGGCGCTGGGAGAACTGGAGAAGCTCGGGATTATCAAGATGGTTGTCACGCAGAATATCGACAGCCTCCATCAGCGGGGAGGAAGCGTTAATGTCGTGGAATTCCACGGGCATTTCCGAAGCCTGCATTGCGACAACTGTTTCAGGATCTATGCGAGGAACGCCGTGTCGTTTGAACCGATACCGCCGCTGTGCGAGTGCGGCGGTCTGCTGAGGCCCGATATCGTTTTCTTCGGGGAGGGGATTCCTCCGGACGCATATGCCCGGGCGACCGAAGCGGCCGGGAGGTGCGACCTCATGCTGGTGGTCGGGACTTCGGCAAGCGTCGTGCCCGCATCGCAGCTGCCGCGCATCGCGCGGAGGGCGGGGGCGCGCGTTCTCGAAATCAACCCGGTGGAGTCGGAGCTCTCGGGCATGGTGACGGACATTCACATTATGGAATCCGCCGGCAAGGCCCTCGGCCATATTCTGAATCTCGTAAGGCTTATGAGGTCACATTCATCAGAGGAAGCTTATTGATGGTCGTACAACTATTGTCAGGAATCGCTTTTGCGGCCGACCAGGCGCCCTACCAGCGAACGGGGGACACCGTGGTCGACATGATCTTCAACGCGGGCCCGATGGTAAAATTCGTGCTGCTCGTTTTGCTGGGACTTTCGATTGGCTGCTGGTGTGTTATTTTGCTCAAGTACAGGCTCATACGAAGGGCCAACAGGGAATCGGCAGACTTTATCGGGCTTTTCAGGCAAAGGAAGAATTACTCCGCGCTCTACAAGGAAAGCGACAGGCTTGAAGACAGCCACCTCGCCCAGATCTTCCGGGTGGGATACGCGGAACTCAACCGGGTGGGCAAGTCACTCGAATCGAAGAACCTGGTTGAGCTTTCGGTCAATCCCGAGGTCCTGCTCGAAAATGTCGAGAGGGCCATCGTGGGCGGAATGACAGCCGAAAGGCAGCGGTTCGAGCGCTTTTTGCCTCTGCTCGCCACCACCGGCAGCACCGCGCCCTTCATCGGTCTGTTCGGGACGGTATGGGGCATCATGACCAGCTTTCAGCAAATCGGGCTAAAGGGTGCGGCAAACCTCGCCGTGGTCGCGCCCGGCATCTCCGAGGCTTTGGTCGCCACCGCCATCGGACTTGCGGCGGCAATCCCGGCGGTTGTCGCGTTCAACCATTTTTCGACCAAGATTCGTGCGATCGACAGTGAGATGAGCCACTTTTCGGCCGACCTTCTGAACATGCTCAAACGCGATCTGATGCGCAAAGGCAGGCAGGAAGAAGCCCTGGCCGCCGCGGCTCAGGAATAAGGAGTGGGCGTTGGGAATGCAGTCAAACGGAAATGATTCGAAGGGCATGGTGGCCGATATAAACGTTACGCCTCTTGTCGACGTAATGCTTGTCCTTTTGATCATATTCATGGTAACGGCTCCCATGATGACCCAGGGGGTCGATGTGAAACTGCCGGAGAGTTCGGCGCCCGCAATACCCTCGGACGATGAAAGACTTGTGGTCTCGGTGACGCAGGACCGGAAGATTTTTCTTAACGACAATGCCGTCGAACTGAACGAACTCGAAACCAAGCTGGGAGCGATCACTCAGAACAGACAGGACAACAAGGGAGTCTTTCTCAGGGCCGATGAGCAGATTCCCTACGGGTATGTGATGCAGGTGATGGGAACGATACGGGAGGCCGGGATCGATCAGATCGGCATGGTGACCGAACCGATCAAGAGCACTCCACCGGCAGGCCAGCGCAAAACCAGGGGCAAGAATTGACAACCTCGTCCGCAAGAGGCGAGAGGACCGCACTGCAGCGGGATTGAGAGGAAAACGGTATGGAACCCCTGAGCTTAGGACCCAGGAGGCTGCCGCGAAGCGATCTGCTGACCGGGCTCGGCGGATCGTTTCTGGTACATGTACTCATTGGCTGTACGGCTTTCGTGGGCGCGTGGATACTCCCGCACCAGCCCCTGAAACCGCCGTACTGCTCGGTTAACCTCGTTTCGCTGAAAGACATCGGCATGGGGCAAAACGAGCCGAAGGGCAACCCGAAAGCCCCTGAGAGCGCTGCGCCCGCCGAGGCCCCGAAGTCCGTGGGCAAGGCTTCGGACAAATCGGGTCCGGCGGTGCCGGTAAAACGGCTGCGTCTGGATGAATCGGCGAAAAGGGAAGATACGCCCGCGATAAAGAAAATAGAGCCCAAAGAGGCGCCCAAGTTTACGGAAACGCCGCAAAATCTTTCGGCCATCGAAAAGAACCTCGATAAGCTGATCGCCAAGCCGAAGGTTGTTCCGAAGACCTCCGCGGCCATAGAGCAGGAGCACTCTCCCAAACCCGCCGCCGCTTCTCAGGAGCCGGGGGGAGGCCGCCCGGGAAAGGCCGTTTCGGGAAAAGAGAACGTCCAGCGCGGAACTCCCACGGGGTCGGCCGATGCGGGTTCGAGAGGCACGGCCCAGGGAAGCACGGTCGGCAGCCCCGATGGCAGCTCCGCTGCTTCGGCTCTGGCCAACATGTATGGCGAACGTGTCCGCGAGGCCATCCAGAGGGAATGGCGTCTTATAGACGATCAGGGCGTCGGCGGACTCAAGGCGGTTGTCGAAGTGCAGATAAGGAAAACCGGAGAGATCATCAATATCCAGGTGGTCAAGACGTCCGGGAATTCCGTTTTCGACCAGTCCGCGGTGAGGGCGGTGCAGCGGGCGTCGCTGCCGGCCGTTCCCGAAGTCCTGGTGCAGGCGAGCACCCGGTTGATACTCACTTTTATCCCTGGCCGCGTATCGTGATCAGGCTGAGAAAGGGCTTCTGCCGTATGTTTTCCGGAAAGAATTCCGTGGCGGCCGTGGTTCTCGCGGTGCTCTGTCTTTGCATGGCGACCACAGGCGCGTTTGCGCAAACCTTCAACATAGACATCACCAAGCCGAGTTTTCAGAGAATCCCCATCGCCATTCCCGACTTCAAATACATGGCTCCGGAAGGAACACAGCTTGCCCGGGACATGGGAAACACGCTTTCGAGCGACCTCGACTTTTCCGGAATCTTCCGGCCGCTCGACCCCAAGGGTTTTCTCGAGAATCCTCAGGCCATCGGGCTTAACGCCCCCGAGATCAAGTTCCCCGACTGGAAGCGGCTCGGAGCCGATTTCCTGGTGCGCGGGTCCTACCAGGTCAATGGGTCCCAGCTGCGGATGGAAGGCCGGCTCTTCGATGTCGTCGGCGGCCGCATGGTCAAGGGCAAGGTCTATGAAGGAGACGTCAGGAACTGGCGGTCCATGGTACACGACTTTGCCGACGAGATCCTTCTTGCTCTCACCGGGGAGCGCGGCGTCTTCGACACCAAGATAGCCTATGTCCAGAGCACCGGGAGCGCCAAGGAGATTTTCTACTGCGATTTTGACGGGAACAATCCCGTTCAGGTGACGCGGGACAACAACCTCGCTCTTTCGCCGGCCTGGAGCAGCGATCAGGGCCAGCTTGCCTTCGTGAGCTACAGGGACGGTGCGCCCAAGGTTTACGCCCTGAACATGCGCTCGGGGGCTCAGAGCCTCATTTGCGGCTATCCCGGAATGAATATCTCTCCCGCGTGGAGGCCGGGACGCAACGAATTGGCCGTCACCCTGAACAAGGACGGAAACCCGGATATATTCCTGATCAGCTCGACGGGGCAGATCCTGCAGAAACTCGTGCACGGCTGGTCGATAAACGTTTCACCCGGCTGGTCGCCCGACGGCAGAAAACTTGCCTATGTCTCCAACGAATCGGGAAACCCGCAAATCTACGTGCTGGATGTCGGATCGGGGCAGAAAAAGAGACTGACGTTCAGCGGGAAGTATAACACCGCTCCGTGCTGGTCTCCGAAGGGCGATTGGATCGCCTACAGCGGGACGGCCGGAGGAACGCACAACGTGTTCATCATTCGGCCCGACGGCAGCGACAATCGCCAGATCACCAACGGCGAGGGCAGCAACGAATCGCCTGCGTGGTCGCCGGATGGGCGCATGCTCGCTTTCAGTTCGACGAGGCAGGGCGGGCCTGCGATCTGGATAATGTTGACGAATGGGACCGGGGCCAGAAAGCTCACGCGCCAGGGTGGATCGCAGGAGCTCCCGGACTGGTCACCGAGGATGAATCGTTAGGGTTGAGCTGCACTGAGGAGGGAATTTGATGAGAAGAAATCTTTTGAACGTCTTTACGTTTTTCCTTATGTTTATTTTGATCTTTGCCCTGGGCGCCTGCTCCAAGAAGCCTGTGCCTGCTCAACCCGGGTTCGGGGGCGACGGCTCCGCCTCCTTCGGCGGGTCGGGTACTCCCGGAGGCCCGGGCGGGATGGACGATGCGAGATGGAGAGAACTCGGGATCAATTCCGAAGCCGAGAAGAGGGAGTTTCTCGAGCGGGCCAAGGCCTTCGAGAACCAGGATATCTACTACGACTATGACGGCTATACGCTCTCTGATCCCGCCAAGAGGGTCCTCGACGAGAAGATCGCTTTCCTGAAGCGGTATGCCAAGGTCAGAGTGACTGTCGAAGGCCACTGCGACGAGCGGGGTACGACGGAATACAACCTGGCTCTGGGAGAAAGGCGCGCCAACTCCTGCCTGCAGTATATAAAGAATTCCGGGCTGCAGACCGAAAAGCTGACCAGCATCAGTTACGGGAAGGAACGCCCGATTGCCACGGGGCATGACGAGGCATCCTGGGCAAAGAACAGGCGGGCCCATTTTGTCCTCAATTATTGATTTTTAGCTCCACATCTGTTGCCAATTTACCGGACCGGCCCTATTGATAACCAATGCGGGCCGGTCCTTCGATATCTCCGTACCTCATGTGCTCCTGGATTTCGCTCAAATCGTTACCGGTTGACCGGATCAGCCTCCGGAGAAGGGTTTAATCATGGAAGGCCGTATTGTTTCGCGAAATGCCCGCATTCTCATGTGTTTTTTCATATCCGGCGTTCTTGCCGGTTGCGCATCGACTCAGGAAACCTCCACGCTGCAGCAGAGCATGTCCATCTTGAACGAGCGGCAGACTGCCCTGGAGAGGCGTGTGGAAAACAGCGAGGGGTCTTCACGCAAGGGCGGCGACCTCTATGCGCGCATCGAAGAGCTTCAGATGCGCGTCGGGAAGCTCAACGGGAGGATAGACGAACTCGAACACAAGATGGAGCAGATGAAGCGTGCTCCGGCTCCGGCCGCCATGGAACAGCCTCATCCCGCTCCGGGCCCGGTCATGGTGGAACCGGTTCCGCCCGTGACCGTGCAGCCTCAGCGGCCCCAGCAGGCTCCGCCGCCTCCGGCCGCGCCCGTTGTCCCGCCGCCCAAGAATGTTGCGCCCGCTCAGCCCGCTCCTCCTCCAGCTCCTCCGGTGAACCCCGAACAGGGGGCCTTTGACAGAGGCAATCAGCTGCTCCAGCAGAAAAAGTACGAAGCCGCGAGGAAGGAGTTCCAGAGTGTCCTGTCGAAAAATCCGAAATCGGAGCTGGCCGACAGCGCTCTCTATAACATCGGCGAGAGCTATTTCGCCGAAAAACGCTACCAGGACGCCATAGAGACTTACCAGCAGGTAATGGACAAGTACCCGCGCGGGTCCAAGACTCCCAATGCCCTCTACCGGCAGGGGGTCGCCTTTCAGCAGATAGGCGATACGACCGCGGCAAGGATCATCTATGAGCGGCTCGTGGAAAAATACCCCGGGACGCCCTCGGCGCAGGCTGCCGAGAAGAAGCTGAAGCAGATGTAGACGGCTGTTGCGGGATCTCCCGCAGGGAACGTCGCTGCTGCGGAGCATGAGTTTGGTCGTATTTTTTTTGCATGGCAGAAGCGAAAAACCGCGTTGCCCCAAGTTCTGGGCAGTGTTTTTCGTTTCTGCTTTGTTTTTTCTGCTTTGTGGCGTTTGTCCCGCCGCCGAGTCCGGCAGCCCCGGCCCAGCCGGGAAATCCTCAAAACAGCCGCTGCAGGTCCGTTCGATCGATTTCGAGGGCAACGCGAGCATTGACTCGGGCGAGATCAAAAAGATCATGACCACGAAAGCGCCGAGATTCCGCTGGTTTTTCAAGGCGCCGTTCGACGAGAACGAATTCCGGGAAGACCTGGCCCGTATACAATCCCTCTATGTGAGCCAGGGGTTCTACCATATGCGGCTCCTTTCCCACGAGGTCCGGCCCGTGGGAGGCAATCGCGTCTCGATCGTCATCCGGATCGAAGAAGGCCCGCCGATGATGGTCACAAAGGTCGATTTGACCGTCGACGGCCCGACTCCGGAAAAGTGGCGCAGGTCCATCCTCGAAGCACTTCCCATCAAAGCCGGAGCGCGATTCGCCACCCCCGGCTTCAAAGACATTGAAAAAACCGCCCTCAGATTCGTTTCCGATCAGGGCTATCCCAAGGCCAAAGTGGATCTGCACGCGAAACTGGACAAGAGGACCAATGAGGGGACGGTTTCCGCCGATATCACCGTCGGGCCGAAATGCACCTTCGGAGCCGTTCGCGTGGAAGGAAACGAATCGGTCGAGACCAGGGTCGTGATGCGGGAAGTCACCTTCAGGAAGGGTGAGGTGTTCAACGGCTCCAAGGTCGAGGAGACCCAGCGAAAGCTCTTCGGGCTCGACCTGTTCCAATTCGTTGACGTGACCGTCGAGAACATGGAAGACGAGAGCACGGCGCTGCCGGTCCGCATCCTGGTAAAGGAGATGAAAAAGCAGACGATCCGGCTCGGAGTCGGCTACGGAACCGAGGACCAGCTGCGTGGGCAGGCGCAGTATGAAGTGCGGAATTTCCTGGGCGGCGGCAGGCGTCTTCAGATCAACGCCAAAGCCAGTTTCCTCGCCCAGTTGCTCGAAGGGCGCCTCACGCAGCCCTATTTGTTCTCACCCCATGGCTCCCTGCTGCTGGATGGAGGATTCCTGTACGAAGACGCCGAATCCTTCAAGAACCGCAAGATCTTCATCCGGCCCGTGTACGAGTACCGGTGGAACCAGCAGTGGGTAACGACGGCGGGATACAATTTCGAGGCGAACCGGCTCAGCGATGTCGCTCTGTCCGCGGCCAGGAGGCTCATAAACGACCAGGAGCATCAGGAATACTACATATCATCGCTTATCGCGGGGAACACCTGGGAGCGCGTGGATTCGACCCTGAACCCGAAAAAGGGCTGGCGCCTGCTCCAGAACATGGAATATTCCTCCAACTTTCTCGGTTCTGAGGTCGACTATTTCAAGCTTACGCTCGAAGGGCGGGCCTACGTCCCGACCTTTGGCTTCGGGGTTCTGGCCGGCCGGCTGAAATGGGGCGGAACCGAGCCCATGGAGGAGACCGACGTGGTCCCGATCTTCAAGAGGTTTTTCTCCGGCGGCGGCGAAAGCGTCAGGGGCTATCCTTACCAGCGGCTCGGCCCGCTCGATGAGTTCGGAAATCCGATCGGCGGCATGGGGCTTGTCGAAGGAAGCCTCGAATGGAGATTCCCGATCAAAAACCCGCTGGAAGGGGTCGTCTTCTTCGATTTCGGAAATGTCGCCCCCGATATTCGGAGCCTTTCCTGGAACGATACGAGATATACGGTTGGCATCGGCGCCCGCTATCTGACGGTCGTCGGACCAATTCGACTCGATATCGGCTACGAGCTGAATCCCCCGGATCAGGAGTTCTTTTCTCCCTACCAGTTTCATTTCAGCATCGGGCAGGCATTCTGAAGCCCGGTGGGAGATCCGGAGAGCTTTTCCGGACCCGGTTGAATAAAACATAATAGTTTTGTCCCCGAGATGCCGATCTAACTGTGGAACGGCAACCATGTCGGCTAAAACGGAAAGCGC
>JAJFVB010000289.1 GCA_021372055.1 Desulfobacteraceae bacterium
ACTCTGCCAAAGCGGTTCAGTCATTTGTTGACGATATCAGCTATGACGAATACATTCACGATCGGAAGATGCAACTGGCTGTCGAGCGCTCTCTGGAAATTATCGGCGAGGCAGCACGGAAAATATCTGAGCCGCTGAAAACTTCTCATCCAGAGATCCCCTGGAAATCTATTGTTGGCTTAAGAAATGTTTTGGCACACGAATACGGCGAGATCTTGCAGGAGCGTATCTGGTCGGTGGCAACTCAAAGAATCCCCGAACTTGTCTCGGCTCTAAACTACTCCTTTCCCGAAGTCAGAGACTGAAAACAACCTTCACTTTACCAAAGAAGCCGTTCTCATCACGACCCCTTAGCCGTTCTCAGGGGCAGTCCAAATCTTTATCTTTCACCTAACCCTTGAAATTTGATGATCTCGTAATAAATCGGATTTAAACACGGATTCTCATTCCCGCGAAGGCGGGAATCCGTGCGCCCGGGAGCGGGCGCGATCAAAGGGGTGAAAGTCCCCTCACGGGGGATGCTCACCCCCGATAGCCGAAGGTAACTGCGCCGCCGCGAGGCGGGGTGGAGAGCAACCGGAAGCGAACAAACAGCCCGTAGGATAACGAACACGATTCGGCCTTACGTAGCGATGAGCCTGCGGATTCAAGGCGAAGTCCAGACCAATTCCAAGGAAACGGGAAGCCTGCCACGCTGAGTGAGCAGCGAAGAAGCGATGGCAGGGCGCGTCGGGTGTTTGGTGACGGGATGTTTGGAAGGTCGCGCCGGGTGAACCGGGGAGACCTGTCCGGATCGAGATGGGCGTTCATTGTCCCTGATAAGGATACGAAGAACCCGCCGGACAGGAGTCAGAGCGTCCATAGTAGTGAGGAAGCGACGTAATGGTCGTGGAGCAAAGGGACGCAGGAAAGTGGATGAGAGAAGTCTATGGAGAACGAAACAACCCCCGTGGAAGTGTCCTGCGGGACTAAACAAACGGGAGAAACCCGATCGAAGGATTGGGTGGAACGTACTATATGGACGGATCGCATGCTGGAAGCCCTCGACAAGGGGGTGAAAGGAGACGTTTGGTTCAGTCTGATTGATAAAGTTTACCGACCGAAAACCCTTTATGCAGCCTGGCAGGCCGTCAGGCGCAACGGCGGCAGTGCCGGGACGGATCATGAAAGCATCGAAAGGTTTGAAGAAAAACTGGAGGAAAACATTGCAAAACTGAGCGAAGAACTCCGCACGGAGACCTATCGGCCGCGCCCGATTAAACGGGTATGCATTAATAAACCCGGAAGCAGGGAGAAACGGCCTTTGGGAATTCCCACCGTGCGGGACCGCGTGGTTCAATCGGCCATTAGACTGGTTATAGAGCCGATCTTCGAGCATCAGTTCATGCCTCACAGCTATGGATTCAGACCGAACAGAGGATGCAAGGACGCCTTGCGGGAAGTGGATAGGAAGCTGAAGGCCGGCTACACCCATGTGGTGGATGCCGATCTGAAAGCATACTTCGACAGCATTGCGCATGACAGGCTGATACAGGACGTTGGCGGTTACATCGCCGACGGACGCCTGCTGAAACTGATCGAGAGTCTTCTCGAGCAGGACATCTTGGAGGGGCTGTCTCGCTGGAGTCCGGAGAAGGGGACGCCTCAAGGCGCGGTGATCAGCCCAATGCTTTCCAACCTCTACCTTCATCCTGTGGATAAAGCGATGGCGGAAGCGGGCTATGACATGATCCGGTATGCCGATGACTTTGTCATACTGTGTCGAAACGAGGCAGAGGCCAAGCAAGCCTTGCACAAGGTCAGCCAATTGATCACGGAAAGAGGGTTGGTGCTGCATCCTGAAAAGACCCGCGTGGTGAATATGGCCATAACGGGACAGGGATTTGATTTTCTCGGATACCGCTTCGAGCGAGGCACAAGGCGGCCTCGTAAGAAGAGCCTGAAGAAGCTCAAAGATACCATACGATCCCAGACCGGGCGCAGTAACGGCCACAGTCTGCCCGTTATTACAGCAAACGTGAACCGTACTCTTAAAGGCTGGTTTGAGTACTTCAAACACAGCCACAAGAGGACGTTTCCGAAGCTGGATGGATGGATCAGGCGGCGACTGCGCAGCATCCTGCGGAATCGCAGCAAAGGAGGCAAGGGTATCAGCGGCAAGATGGATCATTTTCGCTGGCCGAATAAATTCTTTCAGGAGCTTGGGCTGT
>JAJFVB010000290.1 GCA_021372055.1 Desulfobacteraceae bacterium
GACCTTTGAAGCCGCCGTTCCGGTTTCCTTCATGAGCTTCAATATCTTCTGACGTTCCACCTGTTCCCGGGTGTCCACTGAGGTTCTCCCTGGCTTACGCCCGTGTGCCCGCCTGCCTCAAACCGGATTGCAGTTCCGCGCCCTGTCCCGCCATCTGTCGTATCGGAATATCTGGCTGGATTCATTAAGGTATTTTAATGTTTGGGGTAAGATTAAACGATTGAATGGAACGTGGAAGGCCACATTCTCGACCCGCCTGTGAAGGATGGCGTCAAAAAGCCCCCGGGGCTCCCTTTTTCGCTGCGGCGCGCGGGTGAGGCGCACCTTGCGAAAGGGCGTCCGAGATGTCTTGCTGCATGGCTTCTATTACGCCTACGGGATCGGATGCGTCCCGGATCGGGCGGCCCACTACAACGTGATCGGCCCCGTTCCGGACCGCAATGCCGGCCGTTACGATTCTTTTCTGATCGTGGCGCGCCGCCGCATCACTGTTGCCCGGCCGTACGCCCGGCGTGACGATAAGGAAGTCACCGCCCAGTTCCCGGCGAAGCCGACCCGCCTCCAGGCCGGAGCAGACAACGCCGTCAACGCCGGCTTCCACGGCCCGGCGCGCGCGCTCCAGGACGAGATCCTCCACCGTGAGCGTTTTCCCGAACGAGGCGACATCGGCCGCCCCCATGCTCGTAAGGACGGTTACGGCCAGGATCGCGACGTCTTCCTTGGCCTCCGCCGCGGCTTTCATGACCGGTTCGACGCCGTGGACCGTCGCAAAGGAAATCTGCCGTCCGTTCAGCTGCGCTACCGCGAGCTTCACCGTTTCCGGGATATCGTAGAACTTGAGGTCCACCATCACCCTGTGGCCCCGGTCGGCTATCCATTCGACAATCGGGAACCAGCCCGCAAGGAAGAGCTGAAGCCCGACCTTGTAGAAACCGATGCGGCTTTCCACCTTTTTTACCAGTTCCCTGGCCTCATCCGGGGTGGGAACGTCAAGGGCGAAAATGATTCGTTCGTTGAGCGGTATGTTTTTATTCTGCACGCAAAAAACCTTCCCATTGCGACGGAGACGGCGCGGCGGCTGCGGGAAAATGCCCTCCCCGAGCCTCCGCGAAGCCCGCGGTTGGATTGTCCTGGGTCCGGCATCAGTCGGCGGACAGGTCCAGCTGCTCGGTCTCGAGAAGCCCGGTGTAGATGGCCCCGCTTCTTCCATCGATGCTGATCGTATCGCCCGTTGCGAGCGGATGTTCGTCTATAACGCACTTCCTGTCCCGTTCCCACACCTTCATCCGGCTCACGCCGACCACGCACGTCTTGCCCAGCCTGTGGGCGACTATGGCGGCATGGGAGGTCGCGCCGCCCTTGCCCGTGAGAATCGCATCGGCGATCGAGATCTCCCTGATATCGTCCGGGACGGTGTCCGAACGGATGAGGATGATGGCCTTGTCGGGATGGTGCTGTTTTAGCGTCTGGATGGTTTCGAGATCGAATGCGACCAGGCCCGAGATAGCGCCGCCGCTTACCCCGATCCCGCTCCCGAGATAGCGCGTGTGGAGATCGTCGGTTTGCTTGAATACGGGGTAGGACCGCTTGATCCTAGGCGTCATGTTCCGGGCCTGCAGGACGAAAACACCTTCTTCGCTTGCCCCCTGGAAAGTGAACTCGATTTCCTGGGGCGCCCAGTTCCGTTCGTAAACGAGCTTCTTGGCTATATCGGAGAGCTTCCTGTAGACTCTGGGGAAGAGCACCTCAAGGGAGGTCTCCTTGCGCTCGCCCTCCTTCAGCCGCTGTTTTTCCGACAGGGGAAGGGTCTTCACGAGCCCGCCGACAACATCCTCGCCCTGGTTGCCCCAGGTGAAGTCACCGATCGGGTCGACCTTGTCCTCCGATGTCCACGGGTCGTGGGTGAACATGACGCCCGCGCCCGAATGCGTGTCGAGGTTGCCGAAAACCATGGATTGGATCGTGACGGCCGTGCCCCAGTTGTCGGAGAGCATCATGATCTCGCGATACGTCTTGGCTTTCTGCTCCTCCCAGGATTTGACGACCTGCTGGATGGCGGTGAAGAGCTGTTCCTTGGGAGCGTCGGAAAACTCGATCTTGTTCGCATTGAGTGCGTTCCGGTAGGCCAGGGCAAGCTCGCGCATCTCGGCAGGGTTGAACTCCCTCTTGACGGTCCGGTGAAATTTCCTCTTGTAGACGTTCATGATCGCGTCGAATTCATCGCGCGGCATTCCGAACGACATGGCCCAGGACTGGATAAACCTCCGGTAATTGTCCCATGCGAACCAGGCTTCTCCCGTCTGGGCGATAAGGCCTTCGACAATCCTTTCGTTGATCCCGACGTTCAGGAAGGTATTCATCATGCCGGGCATCGATACGGCCGAGCCGCTCCGGACCGAGAAGAGGAGCGCGTTGCCCGGATGGCCGAACCTGCGCCCGGTATCGGCTTCCACTTTGTGGACGAGCGTCATGACACGATCGTCGAAATCCGCCCAGGACTGCGGAAAGTTGTCGATGACGCTGTGGCACCGGTAGTATTCCGTCGTGATGACGAAGGCGGGGGGCACGTTTATCCCGTTGGCGTAGAGGTGGGCCAGGATGTGCCCCTTGTTGCCCATGTAGATGAGGTCGTAGGTGGCCGGGTTCGGATCGTATATGTAGGAGACCGTTCTTTCGGGGTCGTAGCTGAGCAGCAGGTCGAGATCCGCCGTGCTCAGTTCTTCGCGCTGGGTTGCAAGTGTGGTCAGAATGCTCGTGATGAAATGGTCGAAGTACTGAAGGCCGAAAGTCCTCGCGATCAGGTCGCGAAGGAAGCTCTCGGAAACCCGCTGGACCCTGTCCGTACCCGTTTCGCCCTCGCGCTGGTACCTTTGGATCAGCATGTCGGAACCGAGCTGTTTGATCACGAGTTCGAGCGTTTCGTCGTGCACCGAATCGTAGTGGGTCTGGATAATCTGCTTTATCGCTTCGGAAAACCCGCGGAAGATGTCCATGTACTGGGAATGCGAAAAGCGCGGGACCTCGAGGGCCTTCATGAACAGTTCGTGCTGGACCGCCAGCCGGTTGGAGGCAATGCCGTCGATTTCGAGCGCCTTTATGAAAAGCGGTATGAACTGCGCGATCCGGAGAAACGTGGCGCGGGTGATAAAGCTGAGGTTGAAGGAATAGATGATTTCCTCAAATAGGACATTCGCCAGGTTTTCGAGCCGGAAGGTGAGGCCCAGGGCATCGAAGCGGGGCTCGTTGTAGGACCCGTACATCGAAGGAATATCCACCGCGATGTGGCGCTTATAGTAGATGTTCTCCATGATGTGGAGCTCACCCGGCGTGAGGATGACGTCTTTGAGTGTTATGAGGTAATTCAGAATCGCTTCGAGTTTCTCGTGGACTTCCGTCTTGCCGAGCGCTTCCAGCAGGGTCCCCGTCTCGGGAAGGCCGAGCGCGGCCGCGCGCTGCAGGTGGATATCGATATCCTTGAAGCTGAGAGCGTATTTCTCGTGCAGGAGCTGATAGAACTGAATCATAAGAAAGGCGCGCCTGCGCTCCGCATCGGGAACGTCGGGGACTTCGCCAATGAGCTTGTGCGCATTTTCTTCGCTCAGGTCCAGCAGGTCCTGGACGTGATTTATTTCGGTGCCCTGGAAAAGAGAATCGAATATCTTGTGGATATCCTCCACCAGGGGTCCCGATTCCGGAATCTCTCCAAAGATCTCCTCCGGAATGAGGCCTTCGAGGTGCTTCTTGTCCATCGTCCGCCAGTATTCCATGATCGCCTGCATGAAGGTGACGACGACGTTGTTGCTCTCGACGTGACTCTGCTTGCGGAGGAAATGGATAAGCTTGTCGCTTCTGCCCGTGATCTCGTCGACGTCGGTCGACACGGCGCGGAGCTGACCCTCGGCGCCGATTTCATTGAAATAGATCGGGAAGAGCTTTGTTAGCTGCTTGACGAGGTTGTAAACCGGCCCGATGGGTGCATTGAGAAGCTGGCTGACGTCTTTTTGGAACAGGTCGGTATCCCGGACGAAGATGCCGCCCAGCGACAGGTTTACGATGAGCGCCGACAGAAGGGTGCGGGTCCGGTGTGGATTCTTCTTTATGATCTCGAGCCATATCCGCACATTGAGCAGGTGGGCCGGATTCACGGGAATCTGCCAGTAACTGCTCACCCGTCCAAGCTTGGGCGGCTGGAACCCGAGGTGAATGATGCGCTTTATGAAGTAGTTTATGAGCCCGCGCTCGTCCGTTTCCAGGATTTCGAGCCCGATCGTGCGAATCACCTGCAACGCGGCCTGGGGGTAGTTTTGAAGCGAAATCTCCAGGACGCCGAAAATCCGGTCGAGCAACGCCTCGAGGAGGTGGCGGGGTTCCTGGCTTATCCACCTTCCGATTTCGAAATTGATTTCGCGCAGCGTTTCTTCCTGAATCGCCTCAAGTCCTTTTACTTCCATGACTTTGAAGCGCATCAGCATGCCGATGTGAGCGGCTTCCGGAGACGTTTCCTGGTACAGCGCGAGCTTGTCGGGCAGTTGGAAATAGATCTGGGAGACGTCGTGAAAGTCGACCATCCCGATGAGTTTTTCTATGGCCTTGCGGTTGTCGGGTTCAGGGAGGACCTCGGTCTCCAGGGTATGCATGCGGCTGCGAAAATGTTCC
>JAJFVB010000308.1 GCA_021372055.1 Desulfobacteraceae bacterium
CCGCAAGCGCCAAAGCGAACCTGAGGGGGCGCGGGGGAAATCATTTCCCCCGCTCTTTTCCATTGGCTCTAGTATTATGCGGATACGTTCTTGGGCCTTGACGGGCGCCTGGCCAAACGTGTCGCAGGTTTTGCCGCGCCATTGTCCGCCTTGCGGGTTCCGGATTCTTTAGCCCGGAACCTGGAGCCCTCAGGGGCTTTGCCGCCGTCTCCCGCCGGTCTGCGCGCGGGTCTGCCTTCAGAATAGACTCTCCTGCCGCGGCCTCCCCGGTTTGGCGCCGCACTGATTTTCCTTCTTGCGCCATTGCCCCCGGAAATAGGCGTTTTCGGCTCAAGGCCGGGAATCACCTGAACGGCGAGATTCTGGCCGAGATAGGATTCGATCACGTCGAGGTAGGCCAGATCCGCCCGCGAGGCGAACGAAATGGCGACACCCGATTTGCCCGCCCGTCCGGTCCGGCCTATCCGGTTTACATAATCCTCGGCGGAACGCGGCAGATCGAAGTTGATAACATGGCTGATGCCCGTGATGTCCAGGCCGCGCGCGGCGACATCCGTTGCCACCAGGAGCCGGATTCTTCCCTGCCGGAGGTTCATGACCGTCCGGTTGCGGGCCGATTGCGTCATATCGCCGTGAAGGGCGGCCGCCGAGTAGCCCTCGGCGGTGAGTTCCCGCGCCAGGCTGTCCGCATCGCGCTTGGTCGCGGAGAATATGATCGCTCGCGTCATGCCTTCGTCACGGCAAAGGCTGCGAAGCATTCTGTTTTTGTGCTGCAGGCTGTCGGCCAGGTGCAATCGCTGCTCGATGCTCTCATGGGTCATCTGGCCGGGCGAAATCTCCACCCGCTGGGGATTTTTCATGAGTTTTCCGGCAAGCCTGGCCGTATCGGCTCCCATGGTGGCGGCGAAGAGCAGTTTCTGGCAGTCCTCGGGAACGGCTTCGCACACGAACTCAACATCGTCGATGAACCCCATGTCCAGCATGCGGTCGGCTTCATCCAGAACAAACATTTCCATCTGGGACAAATCGATGCGACCGCGCCAGATGTGATCGATCAGCCGGCCCGGAGTGGCGATGACCATCTCGGGCTTCTGGGCAAGAGCCCGGATCTGGTCGCCAAAGGGCATTCCACCGTAGATGGCGACGCTGTGGACCTTGAGGTACCTCGAGTAGGCCCGCGTGGCTTGTGCAATCTGGCCGGCGAGTTCGCGCGTCGGGGTAAGCACCAGGACCCGCAGACCGGGTTTGCGGTCCGGCCGTTCGGCGCAGAGCCGTTCCAGGGCAGGCAGTACGAATGCTGCCGTCTTTCCGGTACCGGTCTGTGCCGATGCGATTAGATCGTGCCCTGCGAGGGCTTTGGGGATGGCCTCGGCCTGGATCGGCGTAGGCTTGTGGTGGCCGCACCGGGAAAGGGCTTTGAGAATTGGTGCGGACAGATTCAGTTCTTCAAAATTCATCAAGTAAACGCATTCCTTGTTGTCCCGCCGCAGAGGAGCCGGTGGCGTCGGGAACAAAGTTCTCCGGACGCCGCGCAGTACGCTCCGCGCAACGAAAACACTCCATAGAGTTTAATAAACAGACCGTGGTTTGCAGCGTCACAAGATGCGCTACAACACAACGGAGGCGACAAAAATGAGGCTTAATCGCCAACCAACGTGCTGCAGCAGATAGATTACATCCGGAAGGCAAGAGGTCAGTGATCGCAGTAAATCTCAGGCAGAAATGCCGGATGCGATATTTTTCACGCAAAACGGTCCCGCCGAGCCTCAATTTAACACAATGCATTATATACCCGGTTTCCCGGATGGCAAGCCCTATTAGCATGAAATCGGAAATTAATTGCACATCTTGTGTAAAAATTTTCTTGTCAAGAGTTCAATCCGCATGGAGGCGCAAATTCAAGCATAGCAGCTGGATCTTGGAAATTTGTCATCAATGATAACCCATCTTATAATCAAAAACACTAAAGTAGTCGAGGACTGAGACCGTATTATATTTAAAATCTGATTGCCTGGCAGTTGTTGTCATCAAATTCCGGACCACCACACGACACCGCCGGGAATCCATTGGTTACGCATTAACCGTTCTCCCCTTGTAATCGAGGGGGGAATGAGAGTTTTTTGAGTGAATGGAGGCTGTGCCAAAGCGGTAGATTCGCCCTGTTACTGCTGTTATTCGAGTTGTTTGCCGTGCTCTTGCCGGATGAAGAGTAGGCGATGATTCAATCACGTGTTCATGTTCAGGTTTGGAGTTTAATCGATGAGGAAGATGACTTTAAGCAAGAAGCTTCTGTTTGGCGGTGCGTTACTTTCCCTGATCCCGATGCTTGTGATAGGTTTTTATGCGGTTCTGCATTCCACCAACGTCCTTACCAAACTCGCCGAAGAAAAGGCGATGCAAACGGTTGAAGAGCTCTGCGGAAATGTTCAGGAGCTGATCGAGCAGGAGATCCTCAAGGCGAGGGCGGTTTCAGCAATGGGGTCTGTCGCCAGAGTGAGCGCAAAAGTCGAAAAGGATGGGAAGGAAGGCGCGAAAGAGGAAATCGCGGCGTTGAACAAGGAATGCCACGATATCCTCAAGCAACTTGGCGACAAATACATGGGATTTTTTCTCACTGCAAAGGATGGAACCACCATTGCCGGTTCCCGAAGCGACGGCGACACCGAAATGTACCGCAAAATGGTCATAGCCGACAGGGACTATTTCAAGGCTGCACAGAAAGACCCCAAGCCCTATGTGGCTTCGATAGTCAAGAGCAAGGTTTCGGGCCAGACGACGATGATCGTCTACGTCCCCATGAAATCTTCGAAAGGGGAATTTTCCGGGCTGTTCTGCATGTCGATGAATGTGGCCCCCCTGCTCGAGGCGGTTTCGAACACCAAGATCGGGAAAACGGGCTATGCCTTCATGATCGAGGACAACGGCACGGTCATCGCTCACCCCGACCAGAAGCTCATATTTGAGAGCAATATTAACCAGACCCCGGGTATGGAGAAGATTGCCGCAAAAATGACAGCCCAGCAAAAAGGAGCCGACTATTGTATTTATGCGGGGGGCAAACATCTTGCCGTTTACTCTCCCGTTGGGGTCAGAGCCTGGAGCATCGCGGCATCCCAGTCCGAAGAGGAGATACTGGGCACATCAATCGCAATGCGAAACAGCATGCTTCTGATCGGAAGCATCATACTCGTCATTTCAGTCTTCCTCGTAATCCTTTTCAGCAGGTCCATCTCCAGGCCGGTCGGCAAAGCCGTGGCAGATCTTTTCGAAGCATCGGCCCAGGTTTCCTCGGCGTCGGATCAGGTATCAACGGCCAGCCAGCAGCTTGCGGAAGGCGCGGCCCAGCAGGCCGCCTCCATAGAGGAAACGTCCTCATCCCTGGAAGAAATGGCGTCCATGACGCGCCAGTCTACCGAGCATGCCGGCCAGGCCAACCAGCTCATGTCCGAAACCGCCAGGGTCGTCACGAGGGCCAATGACTCCATGCACCGTTTGAGCACATCCATGGCGGACATCTCCCGGACAAGCGAAGAGACCTCCAAGATCGTCAAGACCATCGACGAAATTGCGTTTCAGACAAACCTGCTGGCCCTCAATGCAGCCGTCGAGGCGGCCCGGGCCGGCGAAGCCGGAGCCGGTTTCGCCGTCGTGGCCGACGAGGTCCGCAATCTCGCGCTGCGTGCGGCGGAAGCCGCCAAGAGCACGGCCACCCTTATCGAGGGGACGGTAAGCAAGATCCAGGAAGGATCGAATCTGGTAGCGGCCACCGAGGCGGAATTCTCGCAGGTCGCCACGGGCACCTCAAAAGTCGAGGGGCTGGTCCGTGAGATGTCCGCTGCTTCCTCGGAGCAATCCCAGGGAATCGACCAGATAAACCGGGCAGTGTCCGATATGGACAAGGTGGTCCAGCAAAACGCGGCCAACGCGGAAGAGACGGCGGCGGCATCCGCCGAGATGAACGCCCAGGCCGAACAGATGCAAAACACCGTGCAGGAGCTGGTTGCCCTTGTGGGGAGCGGAGGATCAAACCACTACGCCACCGCGGCACCCGGCAGGCAACCTCGGCGCCCCTCGTTGACGGAACTGCCCGCGCCGGACCGCCGGCACCGAACCAAAGAACGCTTTTGAAAAGCGCGGGGAACTCGGCCACACACACCCCCTCGCCGCTATGCGGCTCATTTTGGCGCCACGGCTGAGGGGGTGCGGGGGCGGGGGAATCATTCCCCCGCTGCTCTTTGGTGTCCTGACCGAAGCGCGTCTTTTACGCCGTCCAGAAGGCTCCTGACCAGATGGGCCAGTTCACTCCGGTCGAGCGGCTTGAGAGCAAACGCCGTCACACCGGCCGATCTCGCCGTCAGTTCGTTCACGCGTTCGCCATACCCGGTGCACATGATAATCGGGAGGTCCGGCCGTATCTTTACGATCTCCCGGGCCAGTTCAATCCCCGTCAGATTCGGCATCGTATAGTCGGTTATCAGCAGATCGACGTCCTCGGCATTCGACCGCATTATTTCCAGAGCGTCCAGCGAGTTCGTTTTGGCGATGACGCTGTAGCCCAGTCGCTCCAGAATTCTGGATGCCATGTCGGCGACCATCCTCTCGTCATCCACGAAAAGAATCCGCTCCGTACCCCGTGGCAGAGGCCGGAGCAACTCCTGCGGCAACTCCCCGGCGGTGTCCATTTTCGGAATATAGATGGTGAAGCTGCTGCCTTTGCCGTATTGGCTTCGGACCGTAACGGCCCCCTCGTGCCGCTTGACAATCCCAAGGACGACCGCAAGTCCAAGCCCGCTGCCCTTTCCCACCTCCTTGGTGGTGAAGTAGGGATCGAATACGCGGTCCACGGTCTCGTGGTCCATGCCGCGCCCCGTATCGGAGACAACCAGCCTCAAGTAGGGGCCGGGGCGCAGGTCCGACATGGCCTGGGAATTCAGGTCGTCCACGGACAGATTCACCTCGGTCAGGGTTACATCGAGAATGCCGCTGTCCCCCATGGCATGAGCCGCGTTGGTGCCGAGGTGCATCATGATCTGGTGTATCTGCGTTGCGTCGGCCAGGGCCATCCCCGGTTGTATATTCCGCCTGATTTCTATCGTGCCCGGAAGAGACTCCCGCAGGATCGAGAGCGCTTCCCTCACGATCTCGCCCAGATCCTGAGGCACTCTTTCCTGCTCGAGGCCGTGCCGGCTGAAGACGAGAATCTGCTTCACGAGGTCCCGCGCCCGGAAAGCCGCCTTGAGAACACGGCTGAGGTCGCGGTGAAGCGGATCTGTTTCGCTTGTGTCGAACAGCGCCATTTCCGTGTACCCGATGATCGGCGCAAGGATATTGTTGAAGTCGTGAGCTATGCCGCCCGCGAGCGTTCCAATTGCTTCCAGCTTCTGCGCCTGGCGAAGCGTCGTTTGAAGCCTCTCCTTTTCCGCCTCCGCGGTCTTCCTGTCCGTGATGTCGAATGCCGTGCTGATCATGCACCGTTCGCCGTCGATGGTCTGCGCCTCGGCGGAGAACAGTATGGTTCGGCTTCTGCCCGTTCTCGTCCGAATATCGACTTCCTCGTTTTTAAACCTGCCCTTTTCACGGAGGAGTTCGAGGACCGTCTCATGGAATTCACGGTCGGCCACGAGGCCGATCTCCGGAACCGTCTTTCCGACAACCTCTTCCGGGGAATACCCGGTCATGTCGCAAAAAGCTTCGTTCACGGCAAGATAGCGCAGGTCTTTGAGAAAGGTGATGGAGGAGGGAACCGGGCTTGACCTGAAAAGCTTCCGGAATTTCTCTTCGCTCGCCCGCAACTGCTCTTCCATCCTCTTGCTTGCCGTAATGTTGGCGTGAGCCACGACTGCCCTGACCGGCCCATCCGTCATAAGCGGCGTGACACATACATGGTACCACCTCTTCTCCCGGGGAGAGTCGCTGGGGTATTCCAGGGAAAACTCGGAGACTCTGCCCTGAAGAACATCTTCGATGCCTCGAATCATCTCCCGCCCGGTTGACGCGCCTTCGCCCCTCGCGTTTCTGCATGCGTTCAAATAATTGGCGCCCACTCCCACGTTTGCGCAGCCCGAGGAATTTGCCGCTGCAAAGTCGTTCCAGGCTTTGTTCGTATGCAGAATCGTGCCGTCACCGTCGAGAACGCAGACATTGGCGTTCAGCGAATCGAGTATGCACTCGTTGAACTGGGAGAGGGAGCGCAGTCTCTCTTCGGCATTTTTTCGCTCGGAGATGTTCTCCACGCTCCCGAACATCCGGTGCAGCCGATCCTCGCCGTGCTCCTCGACCACACTGGACGATGCCCTGATCCATCGGACCGCACCGTCCTGCGTTATGATCCTCAGCTCGCAGGAACCGCTCCCGCCCGGCGCCATGCCGAGCACGTTCGCATCGAAGATCGGGAAATCATCCGGGTGCACGAGGAACCGCCAGCATCCCTGGGCAAGGATATATTCGGCGGAATATCCCGTGATTGCCTGAACGGCTCCCGTTATCCAGTCCATCTGGAAATCGGAGAACATCCTTTTGGTGCATGAAAAGGCAAAATCCGAAATATTTTCAGAGATATGCCTGTATCTTTGCTCGTTCGCGATCAGGATGGATTCCCGGAGACGAAGCTCATCGGCCATCTTGTTGAAGGATTTGGCGAGTTCCCGGATCTCATCGGGACCGGAACCGAGTATCGGGCCGATTTTGTCTCCTCGGCCGAGCGAGAGCGCGTGATTCCGGAGTCTTTTGACCGGCGAGGCAATCGAACGGGAAAGGAAAAGGGCCACGGCGAAAGCCGCCAGGGAAACGAGCAGGAACATGCTCGCATGAGGTCTCAGGTGCAGGAAGATCGAGGCGGTCACGTCCGCTTCCGAACAGCTCGCAGCGGCCACCCAACCGACCGCGGATATCGGGACGAAAGCCGCCAGTCTCTCTTCGCCCGTCGATGGCACGGTCACGATGGCTGTCGTTTCCCTTCCATGGTAGGCCTGATCGGTCACAGGAAACATTTCGCGCCAGTCGCGCTTGTCATTCCCATAGGTGGAATTCATTGAAGGATAGCGGTAGACATGGAAGCCCGCGCTGTCGAAAAGGCTCACCCCGGCATTCCTTGTTCTTTCTATGCCGACCACCGAAAGGAGACCGTCAGGGGCCACCGTGGCGACCACGATGCCGGACAGATTGCCCTCGCTGTCCCGAATCGCGCAGGATATGTGGAAGACACCATCCTCTTGCGCACGCCTCGAAGTGACCAGATCGCTCACCCCCCATTCCCTGCCCTGGGCGATCTCCCGGTAATAGCTCCGGTCCGAGATGTCCATGCCAACGGCCACCGGACTGCTGGAAACAAGTATGCGCCCCTCCGGACTCACCCAGGAAAAGATGCTCACGGCCGGGGATTGTTCGACCCCCAGGAGGAGGAGCTTGAAAATCGTGGAGTGCCCTGGAGACGGCGAACCGGCAGCGACAATCCCTATGGCGTGCTCCTGATGCAGCACATCCATGACGAAACTGGTGAAGGAAGCCGAGGCGGCCCGGGCAATCTCGAGGTTTGCCTGTAGCACTTCGTGTCTTCGGATGTCGAACCTGTCGAAAAGTATATAGATTTGAATCAGAAGCGACGGGATGAGAAGCACGAGGAGAGGCAGGAAGAGCTTCCCGGATATACTGCGAAAAAACCGAAAAAAGGCCGTTTGGGAGTTGTAGGAAGACATTTTCACATCCTGCTGGCAGCACTGCGCGCGATGCCCAAAAAGCAAATCGTCTTTATGGACCGATTCTTTTGCTTTATAAAGAGAATTCAGAAAACCGCCGGTTGGAGCATGATATGCAAAAAGCATGAAAATTATTGACCGGTGAGCAGCAAAGAGAGCTACGCGGCTCATTTTGGCGTTGGGGGTGCGGGGGGAATCATTCCCCCGCTCTTTGGTGTCCCGGGAGGTATCAACGCGAAAACGGGGTCCGTTTCCGCAAGCCGAGGGGACGGGTCGGCCCTATCCGATGAAGGATTCGATTCCGAGTTCGCGGGCGCGTTTTTTGGCCCGCGAAACTATATCCGGGGCCATTTCGATATCGTCCGGCCAGGGGCGCGCGTGGCCATCCTCAGCCCCCTTTTTCGTGGCGTCTATGACCATTCTGCCGTTCAGCCTCAGAATGTCCCGTTTCGGATCGACATTATTGAAAATTTTCCACAGCACGACGGAGTAGCCCCTGAGGTCTATCCACTCGTCGAGGAGCACGAAAACGGAGAAATAATCGAGCCCGGAGTGAGAGAGGATTTTCTCCGAAATGATCCTTCCCGGGGTTTTTCCGTCCTTTGAAAACGCAATGAGCAGTACTTGAGTCCTGCTTTCCAGGACAGGGGCATGAGAGGCTCCGAGATTCCCCGAAACCTCCCTGACTGAGACCGCGACGTTCTCGCTGGACGGCGGTTCCGAACGTCTCCCGATACGGCTCCTCGGCTTTTCGTCCGGCCGCCTGCGGGTTGCGTCGATTCCGATCTTCGAACCAAAGAGCGGTTCGGGGGCGCTGTGGTCGAGCACATCGAGGATGCCCTCGGTTATGTAAATGTCCTCTTCGAGGTCTACGGTGTCGAGTATGGTCCGGAGCGCTCTGCCCGGGTCCTTGAGGTCGAAGCCGGAGTCCACCAGCGCGACGGCCTTGGAAAAGCTCATCTGCCCCTGCCCCCACACCGCGCTCATGATCTTGCGCGCATGCCCCGGATATTCCTTCTCGATGGCCATGACGACTATGTTGTGGAAAACCCCTTCCCAGGGCATCCAGAAGTCGTGCACTTCGGGCAATACCGCCTGGAGAAGCGGGAGAAAGATCCGCTCGGTCGCCTTCGCGAGGTAGCAATCCTCCATGGGGGGCTTTCCGACTATGGTGGCCGGGTAGACCGGATTGTGCCGGTGAGTGAGGGCGCTCAGGTGGAAGACGGGATAGTCCCCGACAAGGGAGTAGTATCCGGTGTGATCTCCGAAAGGCCCTTCGAGGCGGAGTTCGTCGGGGTCCACATACCCTTCGAGCACGAATTCCGATTCGGCGGGGACGTCCAGGTCGACAGTAACGCACCGGACCATCGGAACCGGCTTGCGCCGGATAAAACCGGCCAAAATCATCTCGTCGATGCCCCTTGGCAGAGGAGCGGTCGCGGCATAGGTCACGGCCGGATCGGTGCCGATAGCCACGGCAACGGGCATGCGCCTTCCGGCCTTTCGGTATTCCTGGAAATAATGAGAGCCATCCTTGTGAATGTGCCAGTGCATCCCGGTCGTATTCCGGTCGAAAACCTGGAGCCGGTACATGCCCGCATTCCGCCTGCCCGACACCAGGCTTCGTGTGAAGACAACCGGGAGGGTGACGAAAGGGCCGCCGTCCTGGGGCCAGCAGGTAAGAACCGGCAATGCGGAAAGATCGATTTCGCCGCCCCGGTAAATTACCTCCTGGCACGGAGCGCACCGCGTCCTGCGCGGAAAGAAGCGCAGCAGATCCAGGCCCATCGGGAGCATTTTCAGCGCCTGTCCGAGAGATTTCGGCGGCTCCATCTTCACGAACTTTTCCACCCGTTCGGCCAGCCGGTCAAGGGAATCGGTTCCCAGGGCCATGCAGATGCGGCGCTCGCTGCCGAAGGCATTCGTCAGCACCGGGAAGCGCGATTCCTCCACATTCTCGAACAGAAGCGCCTTGCCGCCTCCGGGCGCTTTCGAGGCAAGGTCGGTGATGTGGGTGATTTCGAACCTTGTTGAAACCAGGGCCTTCACGCGGAGCAGTTCACCGGTGCGGTCCAGTTCCGAAATAAACTCACCGAGATTTTGATATGCGGTTTTCATCGTCTCCCAGCAGAATCCATTGTCGTGGTTCGTACTTCCCGAACTTTACACGGGCCACACGGTCCCGGCGAAAATTCCCAGAAAGAGCAGGACGGAAATCGCGCTGTTTACGTGGAAAAAGGCGATGTTGACATTGTCGAAGCATTCCGGCCGCACCATTCTGTGTTCGGCCAGGAGCAGCAGTCCGATGAGCGCCAGGAAAAACAGGTATATGCGTCCGAGATCGAAAGCGTGGTAAACGGCCAGGAGGCACGCAAACGTCCCGGCGTGAAGCGCTGTCGAGAGCGCCAGCGCTTTTCCCGCACCCCAGCGCGCGGGCATGGAGAACAGGGACTCCTTCCTGTCGAAATCGATATCCTGGCACGCATAGAGGATATCGAAGCCCGCGATGTAGGTCATGAGCGCACACGAGAGCAGGAGGATTCGCGGGTCGAGGCCGCCGGATATCGCCACCCAGGCGCCCACCGGCGCCAGACCGATTCCGAAACCCAGGACGAGGTGGCACAGGGACGTGAACCGTTTCGTGTACGAATAGAAAAACAGGACCGCAAGCACCGGAAAGGACAGGACAAAGCAAAGCGGTCCGAGCAAGGCGGCGGCGAGCACGAAAACCCCCGAGGAAAGCAGGATGAACAGGAGCACGGAGGGCCTCTTCACTTCCCCGGTCACATGGGGGCGGTTTGCGGTGCGCGGATTCTTTTCGTCGTAGTCCCGGTCCGCGAAGCGATTGAAGCCCATCGCGGCCGATCTCGCCGCGGCTATGGCAACCAAAATGAGCACGAAGGTCCCGAGGCCCACCGGATGCCTGCGGCTCGCCAGAACAATCGCTCCCAGCGCGAACGGCAGGGCGAAAATGGTATGGCTGAATTTGATCAGGCGCAGATAGGTTTGAAGCTGTGGAGGCAAGACCATTCTGAGCGTTGCCACTGTGTTCCTTTCGAGACGATCGCTTATGGAAAAGAGCGGGGGAAATGATTTCCCCCGCGCCCCCTCAGGATTTTTGTCGCAGCCTTACCCGCATGCGCGCAGGGCCGGACGCTCATTGGCATGAGTCAGTCGATCTCCATGACCTTCAACAGGTTGGTCGTTCCGGCGACGCCCACCGGCACTCCGGCCGTTATCACCAGATAGTCCCCCGGCTTCGCCACATCCCTTTCGACGGCCCAGGCGCGGGCGGATGCAAACATCCGGTCCGTGTCGGTGAAATCGTCCACCAACTGCGGAATCACTCCCCAGGAAAGCGAGAGCTGCCGCTGCGTCACGATGTGGTCGGTCAGGGCGATTATGGGCGCGGAAGGGCGGTAGCGGGCGACGAGCCGGGCCGTATTGCCTGATGAAGAACATGCCACGATGGCCGAGGCCGGAAGGTCCAGCGCCAGGATGCAGGCGGCCCTGCTGATCCCCGCCGGAACCGTGTGGAGCATTCCGGAGACCTCCTCGTTCAGCAGATGACGCTCGTTCAGATAGGGTTCCGTGGTCCTTGCTATCCGGTCGAGGGTTGAAACCGCCTCTATCGGATAATTCCCCATCGCCGTCTCGTCCGAAAGCATGAGCGCATCCGTTCCGTCGAGAATGGCATTGGCCGTATCGGTCGCCTCGGCGCGGGTCGGCCTGGGGTTTTCCAGCATGGACGTGAGCATCTGCGTTGCGGTGATTACCGGTTTTCCGGCCTGCCGCGTCATCCCGATGATTCTTTTCTGAATCATCGGGACCTCCTCCAGGGGCATCTCCACCCCCAGGTCGCCTCTGGCAACCATTACCGCGTCGACAGCCCCCAGGATCCGCTCGAAATTCTCCACGGCCTGAGGCTTTTCGATCTTGGCAATGAGCATCGGGTGATGGCTCGATCCGGCTATCAGTTCCCGCGCTTCGTCAAGATCCCCCAGAGAGCGCACAAAGGAGAGCGCGACAAAATCGACTTCTTCCTCCAGGCCGACCAGGAGGTCGCCCCGGTCCTTTTCGGTGAATGCCCGGACGCGCAAATGGCTGCCCGGCAGGTTGACGCCCTTGCGGGTGAAGATCACGCCCCCGACCAGCACTTCGCAGTCAATGCTGCCCGGCGTCTTTCCGATGGCCCTCAGCTGCACGGTCCCGTCGGCGAGAAGCACCAGCTCGTCGATATCGACATCCCGGACGAGGTCCGGGTAGTCCACGGGAATAATCCCCGGTTCGGCTTCCGTCCCCGGAATCAGCGTCACAAGCTGGCCGCGGTGCAGGGACATCTTTCCGTCGCTCAGGGTTCCTATCCTGATTTTCGGACCGCCCAGATCCTGCAGGATGCCGACCTCTTTGCCCGCCTGCAGCGAAAGGGACCGAATGGCCCGGATTGTCCTGCGGTGCGTTTCCCGGTCCCCGTGGGAGAAATTGAGACGGGCCACGTCCATGCCCGCCTGTATGAGCGGCATGATCTTATCGGGCGAAGCGGTGCTCGGCCCGATTGTGCACACTATCTTGGTTCTCCGGAACTGCGCTTTTGGCTTCATCGGCCCATTTCTCCTTCGGCTTCCTCGATCAGGCCTTCGATTATGTTGATACCACGATTCCAGAAATCGGGATCCTCCAAATCGATCCCGAAGGGACGGAGCAGGTCGTTTGGTCCAGCATTGCCGCCCGATGCGAGAAACCGCGAATACATCGGGACAAAATCGGCCCCCTGGCTCAGGTATTTCGCATAAAGAGCGAGGACAAGCAGTTCGCCGAATGCATACGCATAGACATAGCCCGGCGAATGCACGAAATGGGGGATATAGGACCACCATATACGGTAGTTGTCCGTAAGGTAAACCGAATCGCCGAACATGGCCTTCTGCGTGTCGAGCCACGCCGAGGATATGAACTCGGCGTCCAATTCCCCGCCGGTTCGCCGCCCGTTGTGCACGGCGTCTTCGAACCGGTTCATGGAGACCTGCCGGAACACCGTCGCGAAGGTATCTTCGATTTTGGAGCACAGAAAAGCCCTGCGCTCGGCCGGGGAGTTCATCCGCGCAAGCAGATGACGGAAGACGAGCATCTCGCCGAAGACCGATGCGCTTTCCGCCGTGGTGAGCGGAGTGTCGCTGTTGAAAAGCCCCTGGGCGCGGGCAAGGTATTGGTGCACCCCGTGTCCGAGCTCGTGGGCAAGGGTCATGATGTCGCGTTGCCTGCCCTGAAAGTTTACCAGGACATAGGGGTGGGCGGAAGGTACGGTGGGGTGTGCAAAAGCGCCGCCACGCTTGCCCGGAAGCACCGGGGCATGGATCCAGCCCCTCTCGAAGAACTCCGAGGCGATTTCGGCCATCCCCGGAGAAAACGCGCCGAAGGCCGAAAGGACGATGGACTTCGCCTCCTCCCAGGAGTACCGCGTATCGGGCAGCCCCGGAATCGGCGCATACCGGTCGTAGTCGGCAAGCCGGTCATGCCCGAGCAGATCTCGTTTGAGCCTGTAGTAGCGTGCGACAAGATCGTAGCGCGAGCAAACCGACGAGACGAGGGCCTCGACCATCGCGTCTTCGGCTTCGTTGCTGAGATTTCGGGCGCTCAGCCAGTTCGGGTACTTGCGGAGCCTGTCCTCTATCGACTTGTCCAGGAGCACGGTGTTGAAAAGGTGCGTGAGAACGGGCAGAGCGCTCCGCAATCCTTCGGTCAGTTCGACGGCGCTGTTTTTGCGCACCTCGCGGTCCGTGCTGTACAGATCGCTCAGGACCTCCGTTTCCGTCCTCTTTTTCTCGCCAAACCGCAGCCCGCTCAGGACCTTGTCGAAAAGAGCAGCCCATGCGGACGCCCCCGCGGGTTCCTTTTCCGCCAGGATGCGTTCCTCCGGCTCGCTCAGCACGTAAGGGCGGTACCTCCTGAGCGCGAGGAGATAGTGCCTGTATTTGGCGAGGCACGGGTTTGAGACGCGCTCCTCGGCTCCTTCCAGCTTCGTCCATTCGAGGTTGAAAAAAAGCGTGTCGCGGTAGAGCTCGCTGCCAAGTTCCTTGACCGACTGAAAAAGAGCGCTTGCGCCGGGGTCCTGGGTCCGCGTGGCGAAATTGAGATAGGCAAAGGCAAGGAGTTTCTGCGCGCGCTCGTTCAGTTCCTCGAGTTCGGCAACGGAGTCCAGAAACTCCTTCGCCTCAAGCGATTCGATTCGCCCCCGGTAGCGCGAGAATGCCGCCGCCCGTTGGCGGCACCAGTCCGTGTCGGCCCGAATGGCCGGATCTTCGGGACCATTGTAGAGGTCGGCCAGATTCCAGATCACGTCTTCAACAGCTTGCGCCATTCACTCATCCGATCCAGCGCTCCGGGCGGGTCGCGCCGCCGCGGTCACGCGAAAGATCCCCCGAGAAACGATCTGTCGGAAACGAACATTTTCCCGGGATTCATGATGTTGAGCGGATCGAGGGCCTGCTTGATTTTCCACATGGCCCGGAGCCCCTCCGATCCCACTTCCATCTCGATAAATGGGGATTTTGCGATCCCGATGCCGTGCTCTCCGCTCAGGGTGCCGCCAAGATCGAGCACCAGGCGGAAGAGTTCCTCGACGGCCTCGCCCGCCCTCCCGAGTTCGTCCGCATCCTTTCTGTCGAGCATGATATTCGTATGGATATTGCCGTCCCCCGCGTGCCCGAAGCAGACGATAATGAGGTTGTACTTTTCGGCCAGGGCGCGCACCGCCCTCACGAAGGCGGGGATCTGCGTGCGGGGCACGGTCACGTCTTCGTTTATCTTGCCCGGCCTTATTCTTCCAAGCGCCGGGGATATGCCGCGCCGCGCCTTCCAGAGCCTGTCCCGGTCGGCCTGCGACTTGGCCGCGTCCGTGCGGCTTGCGCCCGTTTTCCGGCAGATCTGTTCGATTCGCTCGACCTGGCCGTCCAGCACTCCGTCCGGCCCGTCCACCTCTATCAGGATTATGGCCTCGGCATCCGTTGGCAGCCCCATCCGCAGGTGGTTTTCGACGGCTCCGATCGTGGCCTGGTCCATGAGTTCCATGGTGGACGGAATGATCCGGCTCCTCAGGATCTCGCAAACGGCATTGGCGGCATCCTCCAGCTTCGGAAAGACCGCGGTGAGCGTTCTGACCGACTCCGGCAGGGGGATGAGCTTGAGGACAATCCGGGTGAATATCCCCAGCGTGCCTTCGGACCCCGCCATGAGGCGCGTGATGTCATAGCCGACGACGCCCTTCATCGTGCGCGTGCCGGTCCGGACGATCTCACCGGTCGGAAGAACGAGCTCCAAACCCAGGAGATAATCCCGCGTGACTCCGTACTTGACAGCCCGGGGCCCGCCCGCGCACATCGCGACGTTTCCCCCCATGCTCGAAAAGGGCAGGCTTGCGGGGTCCGGAGGGTAAAAGAGCCCGTATTCGGCCGCGGCCTTCTGGAAATCGCCCGTTATGACCCCCGGCTCTATCACGGCGGTCATGTTGTCGGCATCGATTTCGATGATCCGGTTCAGGCGGTTGGTCACGATGACCAGTCCGCCCCCTCTCGGCAAACAGGCGCCGACCATGCCCGACCCGGAGCCTCTCGGGAAGACGGCAAAACGTTCTCGGTTCGCCAGCTTGACCAGTTCCGAGATTTCCGAGGCGTTGGCCGGGAAGGCGACCCCTTCGGGGATGAACCGCATTTTGCTGGCGTCGTAGCTGTAGCAGTAGAGCTCTTCCGGTGTCGTCAGCAGGTTTTCCGCGCCGACAATTGCCCGAATCTGCTTCAAGGGGAGAGGCATGGGAACGGGAAATCCTTTCACTGTCTGAATAGCCGGGGATCGGGCGACCATCGCGCCCACCCGGTTCGGCACTTGCCGGGCAGGAGAATCCTCCCTTCCGGTTCTCGTTTTCTTTGAGCAAATCCTCAAAGAATTGTCCTGAATACTGCGCCCGCGGTCAAGACAATCCTGCTGCGGCGCCGAAGTTTTAACTGTATCGTAATAACGATTTGGGAATTCGGCGTGTCTGGAACGTCAACGGATCGACTTGACAAATCCTTTCAGGAGAGTTTTGGTCTCCATTCCCATATATTATTTCAGGAAGATAAAAAAAACTGCTACTCGACAGGCAAAATGAAATAAATTGTCTCCGCATGCCCGGTTTGGGCTTCGAGGCTACTCCACGATTCAGGACAATGTGATGAGTAATAAGGATTTTCTTCTGGGATGCGAGGTCCTGCTCCAGTCTCCGCCACCATGGCTGCGCTCCGGCAGGCTGGGGCTCCTTGCCAATCAGGCTTCCGTCGGAAGCTCCCTCAAGCACGTCAAAGATCTTATCCGCGAGGCCGGAGGCCGTCTTTCCTGCCTTTTTTCCCCGCAGCACGGTTTTTTTTCGGAAAAGCAGGCCAATATGATCGAATCGCCCGATGGGCGCGACCCGGACCTCGAAATCCCCGTCGTCAGCCTCTATTCCGGGACCCGTCAACCATCCGCGGATGATCTGGGAAAGATCGACGTCCTTCTGGTCGACCTGCAGGATGTCGGAACGCGGGTATACACGTACCTCGTCACGATGGGACTTTGCATCGAAGCGGCGGCGAAAGCGGGGACCAAAGTCGTCGTCCTCGACAGGCCCAACCCGATCGGTGGTACGGAAATTGAAGGCAATGCGCTCGATGTGCGTTTTCGTTCCTTTGTCGGAAGGTATCCGATTCCGATGCGCCATGGATTGACACCCGGGGAGTATGCCCGGTTCGTGCAGTCGGAAGAAAAGCTTGAGTGCGACCTGGAGGTTTTCGCAATGCGGGGATGGCGGCGGCGGTCAATGTTTGACAGCCTTGGCCTCCAGTGGGTTTTCCCGTCGCCCAACATGCCGTCGTGGGAGACGGCGCTTCTCTATCCGGGAATGGTGCTTCTCGAAGGGACGAACATCAGCGAAGGGCGCGGCACGACTCTGCCGTTTCATATTTTCGGCGCCCCTTTTCTGGACCGGAGGAGGGTTCTCGACCACCTGGGAGGCGCCGGCCTCGAAGGAACGGTGTTCAGGCCGCTCACCTTCGAACCCGCGTTCGACAAATATCGCGGGGAATCCTGTTCGGGCTTCCAGATTCACGTGACCGACAGGAAGAGGTTCAGGCCCTACAGGCTCGGGCTGGCGATAATCCGGGCATTGCGCGAAGTGCACCCGGAACGGTTCGCCTGGCTCGACCCTCCCTATGAATACGAATGGGAGAAGCTGCCGATAGATATTCTGGTCGGAAGTGAAGAGGTCAGGAGGAAAATAGAGGCCGGGACGGACCTCGACGTGCTTGAAGCGGAGTGGCAGCCGGACCTGAACCGGTTCCGGGAAAACCGCTCGGGCTGCCTTCTATATGAAGAATAAAAAAAGGGATTGGAGATACTTCCCAATCCCTTCGCGGTGCCGGTAGACAAGGGTGTGCGTCAGTGGAGCAGTTGGGCAAGCCTGTCCCATCGGATATAGCTCTCCGAGGGGCTCATGGTAAACTCGCCGTCCTGGTTCCATGACCAGTAGATGATGAAAGCCTCGCCGCGAAGTTCGTTAATGTCGACGAACTTCCAGAAACGGCTGTCGTAGCTCTCATCACGATTGTCCCCCATGACGAAAAGATTGTTCGGGGGCACAACGATCGGACCCATGTTGTCCCTGGGACTGACGGATGCGGGAAGGATCTTGGGGTCGCTGTGCACGGCGTAGGGTTCTTCAAGGAGTTTATCGTTGACGTAGACTTTTTTGTCTCTCAGCTGTACCGTATCGCCTGGGAGGCCGATAACTCTTTTAATGAAGTCCTTGGATGGGTCAACAGGGTATTGAAAAACTACAATATCAAACCTTTTCGGATCCTTGATATGTATCAATTCTTTATTTACAATAGGCAGCCTTATGCCATAAATAAACTTGTTCACGAGGATATGGTCTCCGACGAGCAGCGTTGGCTTCATCGAGCCGGAGGGGATTTTGAATGCCTGGACCACAAAGGCGCGGATAAAAAGTGCCAGGAGAACGGCGATGATAATCGCCTCTCCATATTCTCGGATCAGGCTCTTGCGTTTTAAAGTGTTATCGGGCGAGTCGGCAACGTATTTCAAAACCACAGCTCCTCTCAGCTAAATTTGAAATGGTCCGATATAGTAATAAGTTTCTTGCATGTTTTCAAGCGATGATGATAAATTCGGAAACATGCTGGGAAGACCGAGTGCACAAATCCGGGGAAAACTTTTGATATGCCTCCATTATTTTCGAAGACGGAACATCTCATCGGCTTGGATATCGGTACGCACAGCATTAAGCTGACGCAGGTGCAAAGCGGCGATATCAAACCGAAACTCGTGAGCATGGGAATAGCGTCCCTACCCCGCGACGCCTTTGCCGAGGGGAGGATCGCCCAGCCGGATTTGGTTGCCAACCTCATACGCCAGCTCACCACTCACCTGAAAATAAAGCAGAAATCCGCGGCCGTTTCCGTCTCCGGCTATGACGTGATGATAAAAAAGATCGAACTCCCCACCATGACCGAAGAGGAACTCGAGACCCGGATGCATTCCGAACTCGGCCAGTACATTCCCTACAACATCGACGAAGTGGATATAGACTACCAGGTTCTGGATATCGCAAAAGACCGCCCGAATTTTATGGAAGTCCTGCTTGTCGCGGCGAAAAAGGAATCCATAGGCGACTTCAACAATCTGCTCAAGATAGCGGGCCTGGACCCCTATGTCGTGGACGTGGATTTTTTTGCTCTTGGGAATGCGTTTGAAATAACTTACGGTTTCGAAGAAGAACGGATTGCGCTGATTGACATCGGGGCCAGCAAATCCGTGATGAACATATCCCATAAGGGGATACCCATTTTCACCAGGAGCATATCGATAGGAGGAAACCAGGTTACCGACAACCTGAAGAACTTCTTCAATATTTCGTTCGAGGAAGCGGAAAAGGTCAAGCTGGGCGAAACGTCCGAGAACTACGCGGCTCAGGATATGGAAGAGGTTTTTGTGTCCACCGTAAGCGGCTGGGTAAACGAGTGCAGGCGCGCCGTGGATTTCTATTACAACAATTACCCGGACAGCAGGATCGAAAAGCTTTACCTGAGCGGAGGCTCGTGCCGCCTGCCGGGACTCGACAGGGTATTTCAGGAACAAATCGAGATACCCGTTGAGATTTTCAATCCGATCGCGCACCTGACGTATGAAACCAAACAGTTCGACCCGGCCTATATCGAATACATAGGCCCGCAGATGGCCATATCCCTTGGGCTGGCTTTAAGAAAGTCGAAGGAAAAATGATCCAGATAAATCTGCTCCCCGTCCGCGTAAAGAAGAAGCAGGAAGGCGCCAGGCAATTTGTCTCGGTTTATTTTCTGAGCATCGGCTTGGCCCTGGCGGTAATCGGATTCCTTTGGTTCTCCAACGATAATGAAATCAAGGACCTTCAGCGCAGGCTGTCCGCCGTGCAGTCGGAGGTTACAAAGCTCGCCAAATTCGAGGCTGCCTTTCAGACATTGACCAAGAGAAAGGAGATCGTCGACAAGAAAAAACAGGTCATTAACGATCTTCAGATAGACCGGGACGCTGTGGTGCGAATGCTGGCCCTTTTGTCCATACAGGTTCCGCCGGAGAAAATGTGGTTTGACAAGCTGTCGCAGATAGGAAACGCGGTCACCTTGGACGGGGTCGCCCAGAGCAACGAGGCGATAGTCGAGTTCATGCGCAACCTGGAGTCCTCCCCCTACGTGGAGAAGGGAAGCATAAATCTGGTCCACTCGAAGCAAATGACGATCAAGGAGCTGAAGCTCAGGGAGTTTCAGCTTACGTATCGCTACTATCCTTTTTCAGTCGTCCAGAAGAATTTGAAGATGTAGCCGCCATGAAAATAATTTTCTCCTTTTCGGAATTCAAGGAAAAGCTTACGGCTCTTCCCCCGGCGCAGAAGGTGGCGCTTTTCTTCTTCACTTTTGCGCTGATTGGGGGAGCATTCTACCTGCTGGTCTACCAGGACCAGATCGACACTATTGCCAGGCTCACCAAAAATATTTCCGAGCAGGAACGAAAACTGGCGAAGCTCAAAGAGGCGCAAGCCAAGGTGGGCATGCTCGAAAAAGAGCTCGAGAAGTCCGAACAGGAGCTTGCGAGGCTGGTGAGTTTTCTTCCGGACCAGAAGGAAATTCCGGGCCTGCTGGAAAATGTCTCCATGCTGGGAGCCAAAGTCGGCCTGGAAAATATTCTGTTTCAGCCGCAACCGGAGGTCCAGCAGGAGTTTTATGCGGTCATTCCCATACGGCTGGATCTTCTGGGCTCGTTTAATGATCTTGGGGTTTTTCTCGACAATATCAGCAAGCTCAACCGGATTCTCAAGGTTGAGAGCCTTACGGTAACACGGCAAAAGGACAAACAGATCCCGCTTCTCCAGGTTGCTTGCACGATCGTGACATACCGGTTTATAGACAAGCCGCCTGAGCCGCCGGCCGGCCAGAAGCCTGGTCAGAAACCGGCGCCGCCGAAGAAATAACTCAGGGGCTTCGGCCCGGCGTACCCAAGGGGCGGGGACACGGGCTGCGTACATTGAATGAACGGAGAAGAGGTTTCAAGGGGGGAAAGCGCATGCAAAGGCACGTAACGTTCTGGAACGGCATTCTTCCTCTTTTCCTGGGTCTTGCACTGATCCTGGGTGCGGAGGGGGGAATAGCCGGGAGAGTAAATGCCGCAGGAGAGGCTGAGGCGCAGAGCGTCCGGCTTCCGGATGCAATGTCGCAGGGCGCGAAAATTCAGCTTGCCGCAGCCAAAACCACCCATGGCAAAACCGCCGCACAACCGCTTCCGGAGGGTATCGGAAATCCGGCGGCCGCGCGTAAACAGTACACCGGCAAGCCCGTCAGCCTGGACCTTCTCGACGCCGACCTCAGAAACGTGCTGCGCCTTCTGGCCGATGTCACCGGCACGAACATCGTGATCGAACCCGACGTAACCGGGAAGGTCACTCTCAAAGTCGAACAGGTCCCCTGGGATCAGGTGCTCGATATGGTGCTTTCCATGAACGACCTGGGCAAGGAACAGCTCGGAAACGTAATCCGCGTGGCGAGACAGGCAAAGCTGAGGTCGGAATACCAGCAGCAGGTCGAGGCCATTCGGGCCAAGCAGGAACTGTCCGAGACCACAAAGGACCTGGGCGAACTCTCGACGGTGTATCTTGCGGTGAACTTCGGCAAGCCGACCGAAATCGCGACCAAGCTCACCGAAGCCAAGAGCGAACGCGGCAAGGTGGCCGTCGACGAACGGACGAGCCTGATCATCTACACGGATTACCCCGCGCGTATAGCCACCGCGCGCCAGCTTCTCGCAAGGCTTGACAGACCAACGCCGCAGGTGCTGATCGAAGCCCGGATCATTACGCTCAAAAGCCAGGTCTCAAGGACTCTGGGCGTTGATTTTACCTTCTCCTCGAGCCATCAGACAACATCGGTTTCCCCGGTTCAAAACTTTCAGATCAATCCTCCGACCGCGGCCAACCCGTACCAGCTCGGCATGACCGTGGCCCAGCTCTTCGGGAAGACGCTGGTCAGTGTGGACCTTCAGGTCGCGGCGCTCGAAACGGCAAACGACGCGCGAGTGGTCGCGGCTCCGCGCGTTCTGACACTGGATAACGTAAAGGCAGTTGTGACGCAGGGCATCCAGGTTCCCTACCTGAAGGTCGGCGACACGGCGGCCAACGTGACCGGCACCGAATTCAAGGACGCAACGCTCGAGCTTCAGGTTACGCCTCACATCACCCCCGATCGTAAAGTGCGCATGACGATAGACGCCAAGCAAGACACTGTTTCGACCACAACCTACGGGGGGCAGCCGGGTATCGACACCCGGAAGATTTCGACCGAACTCCTCATCGATGACGGAAACGTGATCGTCATCGGCGGCGTGATCGACAATTCGTCCTCGCACAATGTTTCTTCAACTCCGGGTCTGAGCAAGATTCCGCTATTGGGTAGACTGTTCAAGCGGGAAGACTCGGATGAGTCGAGAAACGAACTGCTCATCTTCATAAGCCCGAAAATTGTGGAGGTAAGTAAACCGTACGATCGGACCTGATTTTTCTTGAAGTTTCGATTCAGGAAAGTGTAATACTGTTCCACGGGGATTCTTGAGGGTACATTGTGAGGAGGGGGTTTCGATGCGGAGTATCTTTCTGCGGGGGAGGCTTGGGCTGGGAGTCTCTCTCGGAGTGGTTTTTCTCGTAATTTCAGCTTGTTCCATGCAGAAGCCAGTCAGCAATGTGGAGACATCGAAAAACAACCAGAAAGCGGCGGAGGCTCGTGTCGCCCCGCGCCCCGCGCAGGACGCCGAACCGGTCCGCATAGACTATCTGACCCCGCTTTCGGAAATAGTCAGCCCGGAAATTTACGTCTACAAAGAGAAACGGCGCCTGTACGTAATCCAGTCCAGCACGCTTGTTCGCGATTATCCCGTGGGCCTCGGATTCCACCCCACCGGCGATAAGGAACGCGAAGGGGACGGAAGGACGCCGGAAGGCGATTTTCTTGTGTGCCAGAAGCACGCGTCGAACCGCTTTCATAAATCCCTCGGACTCAACTACCCCGGAAGAAAGCACGCCGAGAGGGCCTTCTTCGCCGGAGTCCTTTCTCCGCCCGAATTCAAGGATATTCTGGTTGCCTACGAACGGAAGACCACCCCTCCCTGGCACACGAAACTGGGTGGCCAGATCTACATCCACGGCGCGGGCGCCCAGAGGGATTGGACTCAGGGTTGCGTGGCGCTCTACAACAGCGACATCGACGAGCTGTTTGAAATAGCATCCATGGGCACACCCGTCCATATAAGGCCGTAGAATCCGACCCCTGCCCCAGCTCGAACTGTCGTCCCGACAAATCGAACGCCCGGTCGTGGAAACATGGCCGGGCGTTTTTGTCTCGATCCCGATCGAAGGGCTGCGGGCAAATCCAAAGCACCACAGAACGCTTTCGAAAGGCGCGGGGAGCTGCACCCTTCACACCCCCACGCCGCTACGCGGCTCATCCTGGAGCCACGGCTGGGGCAATCATTCCCCCGCTCCGTGGCGCCCTGAGAGGCATCAACTTGAATGCAATTTGATATTATTTCAGTTTGAACAGAGTCCAGCTGTCCCCTACTCCGTATTGCTGGGGAGTCTGGTTGAATTTTGCGAGAATGTCCCAGGGCCAGATCTTGTTGCTGAAGGCCAGCGCGCCGTAGTAGAGCTCGTTGGTGGAGATGTCGCCCGAATCGTCTCCGACACCGCCAACAAGCCAGGAATCGTCGGCTTGGCCGGAGAGCGCGAATTTGAGCAGATATGTAAAAACCCCGTTTTGAAACCAACCGTATTCGTATGAGTACTCGTCATCATCCGAGGCCGTCATGACGATGTAGCCGGGAAGGTTGAGGTCTTTTGCGAAGCTGGTGCCGCCGGCTTTTGAAGCCTTCGATCTGACGGCCTTGCCTTCCAGCGTCTTGACTCCGGCCTCCTTCTCCACGCCGCCGATGGTAACGGTTTTCTTCACGAATCCCCCGGAAAAGCAGGTATCCAGAATGACCAGCACCTGCGCCCCCTTGTCCACGGTCGGCTGCAACCAGGACCGGAGTTCGTCGTCCCGGATCATGGTCGAAAGATTCGACCCGACGCTGTCATACGGGCAGATGTATTCGTCCGTCCCACCCGTTTCGTCCACCGGATCGAGGTCCGTTCCGTAGGTGCCGTGTCCTGAAAAGAAAAACAGAAAGACTTTCCCCGGTCCGGCGTAGGACTTCCAACTACTTAGCGCGGACTTGATAGCGGATTTTGTGGCGTAAGTCTCAGTTAGTAACCTCGCATTTCCCGTTGGCACGCCGTATTCCAGAACGAGTTTCTGTATATCGAGGGCATCCTGCTTGGAGTATTTCAGGTCATTGACTGTTTTGTAATTATTGATACCGACGATAACGGCCTTATAGACGCCCGCGGCATTGCAGTGCGTTGCCGTTCCAAAAGCAAGGATTACAGCAAAAACCAATGGATAAACAAACTTTCTGCTCATACCGGAACTCCTCCACCCCCGTGACGGATCACCGCCTTTGGAGGCGGTGCGATCAGGAGGTGCTTGAAAACATGCTTGAGCGCGAGACGTTGAATACTGTGACCGCCCCATTGGGCGCCACCCACCAGGGGGCAAATCCCGAATCCGATCATCCATACTGCGACACATGAAAAAGGTTCACTGAAGACCGCTGGCGCGTATCACGAATAGAAATTCCGCTGCTTTCCGGATGTAAAAGGCAGAAGAAGTCTCTACTCAACTCTGCCGGATGGTGAGATGAAGGGCTATGTCATGGTAAAATGGACTCACCACTGCAAATCCGCCTTGGACGAAAGACTATTCAAAGCCAGAAGCAGACGCGCCATCTTTGCAGCAGCTTAAGAAAAAGTCAATTTGGCAAAAGTTGCTAAATTTTATAGACTTTAGTCTACATGGATGCCGCCAGGCCCCACAACAAAAAGAGGTGAGGGCTTGTGATCCCCCACCTCTCGTGCATTGCTCTTTTCGTCTGATACCAAGCTTTAAGATCGCGGGGAGCCTGCTCCCCACACCCCACACGCAGCTGCGCTGCTCATTTTAGCGCTTGCGGGTGCCGGCCGATTCCCGGGAATCACACTCAATGCGCCTCCGCTTGCTCGATTCCAGCAGGCATCGTGTGATTTCGATATACGGTGCCGTTGACCCGCAATGCATTGTTCCGGTCGTGTACGAAGTCGATATACCAACTATCCGCTAAACGCGTATGGAATTCGTGATAAGACGCTCCGTCCTGATAAACCGTCATAGATAATTCGTAGGGCATATAGTTGGTCAATGCGACATTGAAGGATTCACGGAGGATATCTGCATCTTGACGGCTTCGAGCAGATTTTTCATTTGTAACGTAGAGCCCGATAATTGATTTCAAATCCTGCAGCAGATGCTCCATAACAATACAATATTCCAGATCTTTGCATATCTTTTTCCCGCTGCCGAGGCCAAGATAGGTCGCAATGGCCACGGAGCGATTTCTGTGCAGCGCTATCTCCACATTATACGGCAGCTTCGGAATGCTAAGGGCATGATTGATAAACCGAACGGCGTCTTCATCGTTCCCCAGATGATGCAAACCGGCACTGAAGTTCAGAATTGCGTATGGGTCGTCCCGAACGCCCATCAAACCGTTCAGGTCCCACGATTGTGCTGAAGGACATTCCTCCAGGAATGAAACGCTGGGGGGAATTGGAGAAACCCTCCCGCTATCGGCAAAGGTAGCGGATTTACCGGACACCTTTACCAATTTTATTATCATCATGGAAGCGATTGCAACAATAAGCGCTGCAATGTAAATATTCATAGTATTCTCCAAAAGTTGAAGAATTATGTGGCATGGACTATCTCCGACACTTCATTGTGCGATTGCAAGCGACTTGCCCCGGCTGCAATATCCCTGCAATCGGAAGGTGCGGCTTTATTGTAATCGATTCTGGTCTTATGCTTATTGCAATAGTAGAGAGCGCTCGGCCACGCTGCCTTTTGCTCAAAAAATGGACATTCCCTGCATTTGTTTATAGCCATTTTCCTACTCCTTCACTGGCACTGGGCGCGTGATTAATTTTCAATCATTTCCAGCATCAATGTTATTTATAAACATTTCAGGTCCGATTATTTGCTTTGCATTTCACTCGGACCTGTTTTTGTCATACCAAAAGACCATTTCGACCCACGATCCGGGAAGGATCTGGATGAACAGCATGCGCAAATCTGTACACGTTTCTCAGAACGAAGAAGAAGACGTAATTATAGAAGCTGAACGAGGTGTCGATATCTAGATGAACTTAAAACCTTGGATCGGTACTTCTGAAATTGAGTCTCAGGCAACAGCGTTAGCAGGCTGATTTTCCACTACAGTGGCAATACTCTATATCATTTCTTTTCAGGTGTCTATTCCTATCTTTGCCGGCAAGTACATGTGCATAGCCTTGCCCCCCCGCTCTTGGAGGTGTGACGGCCGGCAACCGCGAGCGCCAAAATGAGCAGCGCAGCTGCGTGTGAGGTGTGGGGAGCAGGCTCCCACGGTTTGAAAGCCTTGGTATCATCTTGAACGCTCATTGGTATAAGGGCATTGTTGCGGACTCAAGGCTACGGAATCGGATGCGGGTAACGCCACAAAAACAAAAAAGGGGCAGGTCGAAGACTCGACCTGCCCCTTGAATTTTCTGGAGGCGGCAAGCGGATTTGAACCGCTGTATAACGGTTTTGCAGACCGCTCCCTTGCCACTTGGGTATGCCGCCTCGGATTAACCCCTTACTTGTAATAGAAAAGCGAAAACGAGTCAAGCCGGAATATTATGAGCGTCTCCGGCCGGTTCCCGTCCTACTCCGTCATGCCGAAAGCCGACAGCCCCGCGTAGCGTCCCGAGGTGTCCAGTTCCTCCTCGATGCGCAGAAGCTGATTGTACTTTGCAAGCCTGTCGGAACGGGAAAGCGAACCCGTCTTGATCTGTCCGCTGCTGACGGCCACCGCGAGGTCAGCGATGGTGGTATCCTCGGTTTCACCCGACCGGTGGGAGATGACGGCCGTGTACCCGGCCCTGTGGGCCATGGTGATCGCTTCCATGGTCTCCGTGATCGTCCCGATCTGGTTGAGCTTGATCAGGACGGAGTTGGCTACGCCTTCGGCTATGCCGCGGGAAAGGATCGCGGTATTCGTCACGAAAATATCGTCTCCCACGAGCTGGACGGGGCCGCCAAGTTTCGCGGTGAGGACCTTCCAGCCTTCCCAGTCGTCTTCGGCCATGCCGTCTTCGAGCGAGATCAGCGGATAGCGGTCGGCCCAGGCGGTGTAGAATTCGACCAATTCGAGGGCGCTCTTCTTGGGCTTGGCTTCCGCCGTGAGATTGTATTGGCCGTCCTGGTAGAATTCGCTCGCAGCGGCATCCAACGCGATGAAAATATCCTCGCCGGGCCGGTAGCCCGCAGCCTCGATGGCCTGCATCAGGACTTCCATCGCCTCTTCATTGGAGTGCAGGTTCGGCGCAAAGCCGCCTTCGTCGCCCACGGCAGTGTTGAGGCCCTTGGCCTTGAGCACTTTTTTCAGGTTGTGAAAAGTCTCGGCTCCCATGCGCAGCGCTTCGCTGAACGTGGGGGCGCCTGCGGGGACGATCATGAACTCCTGGATGTCGAGGTTGTTGTCGGCATGGGCGCCGCCGTTCAGGACATTCATGAGCGGGACGGGCAAAATGGAGGCCGACACGCCCCCGAGGTAGCGGTAGAGCGGGAGTTCGGCTTCCGCGGCGGCGGCTTTTGCAACGGCCATGCTGACCGAGAGGATCGCGTTCGCGCCGAGGCGGCCCTTGTTTTCCGTGCCGTCCAGTTCGATCATGAACTGGTCGATGCCGCTCTGGTCCATTGCTTCAAAGCCGATGATCTTCGGACCGATCTCCTCGTTGACGTTTTGAACGGCCTTGAGCACGCCCTTGCCCATGTAGCGCTGGGGATCGCCGTCACGCAATTCGAGCGCTTCCCTCGATCCGGTGGAAGCCCCGGAGGGAACCGCGGCGGATCCCACGTAGCCGCTGTCGAGCAGCACCTCGGCCTCAACCGTCGGGTTGCCGCGTGAATCCAGGATCTCTCTTGCGCTTACCGATAGAATTTCACTCATCGTGTCTCCTCCTTACACCCGTGTGTGGCCCGCAGCCTCCCCTCCAATTCGGTCAGCCGCCGCGCCGGACGCTCGGAGACGCCCGTCCCGGCCGCAAGGCTGCGGCAATTCGATTGAAAAATCTCGTAAAGAAACGTTGGTGCTTCAATTGGGCAGCGCACTGCCGGATTCGCACTCCTGCGTTCCGCATTCATTCCACCCGGCGGCTCTTCCTCGGAAAAACTCGCAGCTCACGCAAAAGGGCCGATTCCGGGCTGGATCATCCAGAACTATATTGACCAATTTTGACTTTTGCTACTACAATAAAAGTTTCAAATACGAAAAAATCTATGAAAGGACCATCGAATGGGATCCGTTTTAACCGCAGGAGAATTGCGAAAGGGCACCAAGCTTGAAATAGACGGCGAACCCTATCTCATTGTGGATTTTGAGTTTTCCAAACCGGGAAAGGGCCAGGCTCTCTACCGCTGCCGGCTCAAGAACATGATCACCGGCATTCAGTTCGACCGCACCTATCGCTCGGGAGACAAATTCAACTCCGCCGACCTGGAAGAGCAGCAGATGCAGTTCCTCTACAGCGACGGCGAAACCTACCACCTCATGAATACCTCTTCCTACGAGCAGATCGAGATGCCGGCCGCGGGTGTGGGGGACGCCACGAACTTCCTTACCGAGAATCTCAATGTGGACGTGCTCCTGTTTCAAGGACGCCCGATCGGCATCACTCTCCCCAATTTCGTCGAACTCAAAATCGTGAAATCAGATCCCGGCATCAAGGGCGATACGGCATCGGGCGCCACGAAGCCGGCAACGCTCGAAACGGGTTACGTCATCCAGGTCCCGCTTTTTGTCGAAGAGGGTGAAGTGGTCCGGATCGACACCAGGACGGGAGCGTACGTGGAGCGCGTCAAGGGTTAATGAGGAGCGAACGGGAAATCCTTTCCGCCAAGAGGCGGAACCTCGAGATCCGCTCACGTGTTATCCGGCTGATCCGCGGCTTTTTCGAAGAAGAAGGCTTCCTGGAGGTTCAAACGCCCATCCTCACCGGCGCTCCGGCCCCCGAGACCCACATCGTGCCCATCCGGGCGGATGGAGACCGGTTTCTGACCACAAGCCCCGAGCTCTACATGAAACGCCTGCTGGCAGCGGGCTTCGAGAGAATCTTCCAGCTCACTCAGGCCTTCAGGGCAAACGAGCGCGGCCGGGTTCACCACCCGGAATTCACGATCCTGGAATGGTACAGGTCCGGGGGCGACTACAAAAGCCTCCAGGACGACTGCATCAATCTCGTGCGCCACGTCTGCCGCGCGCTCGCACCCGAATCCCGGCCGTTTTTCCGCGGCTCTCCGCTCGACCCCGAGGCCCCGTGGGAAAGGTACACGGTCCGGCGGGCATTCAGGCGGTTCGCCGGATGGGAACCCGGACCGGAGCCTGACGAGGACCGATTCGATATCGACATGGTTGAGAAGGTTGAACCGAAACTGGGATTTCCGGCTCCATGCATTCTGGAGGATTACCCCCGGTCACAGGCGGCTCTGGCAAGGCTAAAGCCCGGCGAATCAGACGTTGCCGAGCGCTTCGAGCTGTACTGGGCCGGAATGGAACTTGCCAACGGTTTCAGCGAACTCACCGACGAATCCGAGCAGTCCGCCCGGTTCCAGGAAGCCCTGAGCGCCAAACAGGCATCAGAGGGCATCTCCTACCCATTGCCCGCGGCTTTTCTTGACAGCCTCAAAGACCTCGGCACATGCGCGGGCATTGCCTTCGGTGTCGACCGGTTTGTGATGATCCTCTCCGGCGCAGGCGAACTCGACGACGTTGTCGCCTTTCCCCCAGAAATGGCATAGATCGGTGCTCGGCCTGACGCGCGCGTGCGAGGCCGAACCTGAGGGGGCGCGGGGGAAATCATCTCCCCCGCTCTTTTCCGCCAGTTCGATCGAAAACGCAATTCGGTGTTAAGCGCGAATGTGCCGGACCTAGAGGCTCCCTCCGATCACGGACTTTACAGCCGGCGGGTATTCCAGTTTTTGCGGCAGGAAGATCAACTCGGGGTCAACAAACTCTCTTAGAACGAAAAGTTCCCTGTACGTCGGGGCCCTGGTCTCTGCCTTGATTCTCTCCACGTTCAGGTCGAAGCCGCAGTTGTCCTTGAGTTGCTCAATAGTCACCCCCGGGTGGTTTGATTCAAGATAGATTATGCCCTGCTCGTCAAACCGGTAGACCCCCATGTTCGTCACTACCGATTCGGGACCGGTTTCGGCAAACGGAGTGCCCTTCCAGACTTCCCGTTTCGGTTTCCACTCGCGGGTCTTGAAATCCCAGCACCACCATCCGGGAGTCGTAGTGTAGTCGTTTCTTTCGAGGAAACGCCGTTTTTCCTGGAGGATGATGAAGGCGGTCCGCCCGGCCATGGTTCCGATGTCGGAATTTCCGCCCGAACCCGTGAAGCGGTGGGAAGGCGCCCAGTAGTCGCCTATGCTCGTCACGTTGACCCCGCCGTATTTGTCGATCGCCGCGCCGCCCAGAAATCCGAGGGTTACGTAGCCCTGCTGCAAAAAGAAGCCGAAGGTATCGACGAGGCCCCCGAGAGTGGAACTCAGGTTCGCTGCGCGCTGATCGCAAACCGACATGGGAACGTGCATCGTTTTCCCGTCGCACA
>JAJFVB010000315.1 GCA_021372055.1 Desulfobacteraceae bacterium
CCCGCCTTGTCTCCCGGCAGGACTTCCGAGAGCACCCTTTCGATTCCCACCTGACGCGCTATCGCCTCGGCCGTTTCCCGGCGGTCCCCCGTGATCATCAGGACATCCAGGCCCATGCGTTTCAGCCTTCCGACCGCCCCGGCAGCGGAAGGCCGCACCGTGTCGGCAAGAGCGATTATGCCCGCGAATTTCCCGTCCGCGCCCACATGGACGCAGGTCTTACCGGCCGCTTCCAGTTCCGCGCAGCGCCCGGCGCTATCGAATTCCACGCCGCTCATCCGGAGAAATTTTCCGCTGCCCAGAACGACCGACCTTCCATCCACAATGCCGCGTGATCCGAAACCGGAAACGGCTTCAAAGTTCCCGGCGCTCCCGGACCGGATCCCTTCCTGCCGTGCGAGGCTCACGACCGCCCCCGCCAGCGGATGCTCCGAGAGGTTCTCAACCGCCGATGCGAGGCTCAAAAGATCCGCCCGCGCAAAACCCTCGGCGGGGACCACGTCGGTCACTTCGGGTTCTCCCCGGGTGATGGTTCCCGTCTTGTCAAAAATGACGGTATCTATCCGGTGAGCCATCTCAAGGCTCTCGCCCCCTTTTATGAGAATGCCGTTTTCCGCGCCGAGTCCGGTCCCCACCATAACGGCCGTGGGCGTGGCGATCCCCATCGCGCAAGGGCACGAGATGATCAGCACCGAGACAAAATTGAGAAGCGCCCGGTTCAGAACGCTTCCCGGAACGGCGAAGTACCAGATGCAAAAGGTGATCACGGCGGCGATGATGACGGCCGGGGCAAAGACGGAGGCCACTTTGTCCGCGAAATGCTGAATGGGGGCCTTGGATCCCTGCGCCTCCTCGACGAGCCGGATTATCTGCGCCAGAGCGGTTTCGCTGCCGATTTTGGTTGCCGCGAAAACAAAACTGCCGGACTGGTTGATCGTGCCGGCGTAGACCTCGCTACCCGCGGACTTGGACACCGGCATGCTCTCCCCGGTCAGCATCGACTCGTTAACCGTCGATTCCCCCGAGGAAACCGTGCCGTCGGTCGGAACGCGCTCGCCGGGCCGCACGACAATGGAGTCGCCCCTCAGGACTTCGGCAACCGGGATGTCCATCTCCGAGCCGTCCCTCACCACGCGAGCGGTTTTCGGAGTGAGCTTCATGAGCTTCCGGATGGCTTCCGATGTTCTGCCCCGCGCCTTGAGTTCGAGGAAACGCCCCAGCAGGACGAGGGTCACGATCATCGCGGCGCCGTCGAAATATACGGGCGCTTCCGCGCCTCCGACGGAGAAGAATCCGGGGAAAAACGTCGCAAGAGCGGAATAGGAATAGGCCGACAGAGAACCGATCGCGACGAGGGTGTTCATGTCCGCGCTCATCCGGCGCGCAGCCTTGAAAGCCCCCGTGATGAACCGGCCCCCGACCCAGAAAACCGCCGGGGTGGTGAGGACGAGCAAGATCCAGAGCATTGCGTGGCGCGAAACGGCATGAAGAAACGGGAACATGTGCTGCATCGTTCCAACCATCACCAAAACGCTCAAAACCGCCCCGACCGCCACGCGAAGCTTCAGTCCGGCAATTTCACCCGCTCGGGCGGACTCGGTCGGATCTTCCCGCTCCTCGTCATAGATACCGAGATATTCGTAGCCGGCGTCCTCGACGGAATTTTTCAGCAGTGCCCAGTCGGCGAGTTCCCTCGTGTAGTTGAGGGTCGCACGGGAGGTCGCAAGATTTACCGAGGCCTCCTGCACGCCCGGAACCGACTTCAGAGCGTTTTCCACCCGCCGGACACACGCGGCGCACGTCATCCCCCCAACCAGAATGGTCGTTTTCTTTACGGTCGATTCCTCGGGAGCCTCGACCCGCGCGCCATACCCGAGTTCTTCGATCCGTTCGCGGATCGCGCTGACGTCCACTTCGGAGGAATCATACTTCACGGCCGCCCTGGACGTGGCAAGGTTGACAACGGCTTCCTCCACGCCGTGCAAGGATTTCACTCCCTGTTCGACCCGGCGGACGCAGGCGGCGCAGCTCAGACCTTCAATGGCGATCGTGCTCTTAGCCAACTTCGAAGCCCGCCTTGGCGATCTTGCCCTTGATCACTTCATTGTCAACCGGGCTCGCCTCGTTGAAAAAAGCCTCTCCTTTGGCAAGATCGACTTTGACCTCGCTCACGCCTTCGATTTCTTCAAGCGCCTTTGTAACGGCTTTTACGCAATGCTGGCAGGACATTCCCTTGATTTTTACCGTTCTCATTGCCTCTCCTCTGTTCGGTTGATCCCCGGGGCGATTGCCCGATTACGCGACACGCACCTCAATGTAAACATCCCCCCGCCGCCGAGGGTCTTCGGGGATAGAATTCCCCATGTCCTTGAGCCTCAGCCTGGTGCCGGTTTTCACTCCGGGCGGGATGCGCACGGATATCCTTTTTCCCTCCTCAATGTGAGGCAAGTCTATCTGCACGACCGTCCCCTGCAGGGCCTGCATCTCGGATATCTGCAGACGATAAGTGAGATCGGGTTCCGGATCGCCCTGGCCCGTCACTCTCCGGTTCATCTCTTTTTCGGGCTCGGGCGCAGAGGAGACGCCAAGCGCCTTCTTCAGCAAATACTCCCCGGCCTTCCTTCCCGCTTTCCCCAGAAGAGAAAGCCCCGACTGGAGCAGTCTGCCCGGTTTGAGCGCGTCGAGGGGCGAAGAGGATTCCGGGGACGGAGCACTCTCGGGCCGCCTCATGGTGGTGGGCCTGCCGTATCTCACGACCCGGATTCTTCCCGGCCCGAAGATAAATCCTTCGAAAAAGATGTTCCTCCCGCCAAAAAACAGATTGTTGATGAAGTTCGGGTCGAACCGAACCCCCATGCGCTCGAACTCTTTTTGCATCTCGGAGAAAATATCCTGCGAGTGCCTGCTGGAAAAGAAATCCTGGAAGATCTCTTCCTGCGAATAGCCGAAGCCTCCCCCCGGCATTCCACCCGGGTGAGCGCCCAGTCGGCGGTACTGGTCGTATTGGGCGCGTTTCTGAGGGTCCGAAAGCACGCCGTAGGCCTCGTTGATCTTCTTGAAGCGCTCTTCGGCGAGCGCGTCTCCGGGGTTCCTGTCGGGGTGCGTCTCCAGGGCAAGCTTTCGGTAGGCTTTCTTTATCTCGTCCGCGGAAGCCTCCAGCGACACGTTCAGGACCTCATAATAATCGGCATTGGACATTCTATCTGCTCGCTTCCTTCCCAGTTCGGTAGAATGTAATTATATCGAACTTATGGAAATATAGTTTGCATCGCGCAAAATATCAATAAACTCGCACAAATGGGAAAGCAATCCGCCACTTTCGCACTTTCCCTGTTTATTCGTGCTGTTGCCGAATCATTTTCATTTCTTTCCCGACTGATTTGGGCTATTGGTTAGCCCATCCCATTGCGTTCATTGGAAAGGAACATGCATGAAAAAGCTCCTCGCCATCCTGTTCGTCCTCGCAATTCTCCTGGCAGGCGCATACTGCGGAGCCAGCTACTGGGCAGGCATGCAGGCCCAGAGCCAATACGAGCAGATGCTCGACCACGTCTCCCGGTCATACAACGCCAAAGCCGTCAGCAAATCCTACGAGCGGGGAGTTTTCGAATCCAGGGCGCTCACTTCCATAACCCTGACGGGGTCGCCCCCCGCAGAGCCCATTCGGTTCAGCCTCGAGAACTCCATATATCACGGGCCCCTTTTCTTCGAAGAGAACCGCCACGTCAAATGGGGCGTCCAACCCATTCAGGCGGTGATACGCACACGCCTTGCACCGGCAACGGAAGACCGAAAGGAGTTTCGGGAGTTTTTCGAAAAGCTTCCGGAACTGGCTTCTTCCGAGTTCCTGACCATACTCCACTTCGACGGAAGCGGCGAATCGTACCTGGAGATCCCGCCCATCAACAAGACCCTTGCCGTTGACGGGGAGAACGTGCAGGTCGAGTGGAGGGGACTCGATGCGAAGTCTCGCTTCGATCTCGGCATCGGGAATATTTCCGGCTCCTTCAGCGCTCCCCAACTGAGTATCACCGAGAAAGACAACAAATTCTACCTGGACAGCTTCCATGGCGAGTTCGAATCCCACCCCGGCTTGAAGGGTGTGGTCGTCGGCTCCGGTTCTTTTTCCGTCGACAGGATTGGCTTCGATACCTCGGGTGCGCAGGTTTTCTCCCTGAAGTCGCCCGGTTTCGAGGTCGACTCGGGGGTGACGGGAGAAACGATAAACGCTTCGCTGCAGCTCCGGTTCGACAACCTTCTCGTGGAGGAGGAAAACTGGGGTCCCCTGATGTTCCGGTTCGAGGCCCGCAAGCTCAGCCCGGATGGCCTCCTGAAGATGCAGGAAGCCGCCAGACGGCTCAACGAGCGTCCCCAGGGCATGTCCGATGAGGATTTCTCGGCCTTATTCGCGCGCTATTTCAAAGCCGCTGTCACCGAACTGCTCACAAAATCACCGGAGTTCGAGCTCAAACAGATGCATTTCAAGACCCGCAACGGCGACATCGACGGGAAGGCCAAAATCGTTTTTTCCGGCACGGGCGACCTGCCCCCCAATATTTTCCTGTTGCTGAACAGCATAGACGCAGGGGTTGAAGTCTCAATTTCCGAACCGCTCTTTTTCGACATGGTTGAAAGGAGACTCTTGCCCGCCAAGAGCGCCGGGGACAATGAAGGAGATGCCGGGGACGCCCGACAGCCCGAAGAAACGGAACGGCAGGTGAAGGAAGAGGCGAGAAACGTGGCAAAAGGTCTCATATCCGAAGGCTTCATGGTCTCGGATCAAGGCACCTTCCGGTCAAACGCCGCCTACAAATTCGGCAAGCTGACCGTAAACGGCAAAAAGATACCCCTGGACGAATTGCTCCGTGGGGCTCAATAGGGGTTCCGAAGACAGTCCGAGGATTGATCTTTTCGATTATTCAGAATAATTCCGCCAAAGCTTTTGGATTGCAAGGTGAGCACCGCCTCGCCGCATAGCGGCGGGGGGTGCCGCCGGCAGTCCCCCTCACGCTTTCGGAGAGTGCTCTGCAGCGCATCCCCTGGCGGCCGCTCCTTATCAGGCGGCGTGCCGTTGGCATTCCTGCGCTTTGTCCCTGAAACCGCGCGATTCGTAAATCGAGGCCAGATAACGCCAGCTTCCCTGCTCCAGGTTGCCGAAACGCGCCGCCGTTTCGAAGGCTAGTTGGGCCAGAGATATGTTTTTGAATGTAAATGCCTTCGTCCCCAGCCACTCCCAGCTTTTTCCCAGAGTTGCCCCCCCGGGGGCCGAGTCGTTGACGAGTTTCAGGGCGTTTTGCCTGTCGTTCATGCAACAGTGGCTGTAGGCCATGTGCAGGCAGAGTTCGGCATAATCGGGCAAGGGCTGGGTGGGAAACAGGCCCGGCTCGTACCTTTTCCCTACGGCTTCCCGGAAGCAGTCGATCGCTTCCATGTGCTTTCCTATTCTCTGGTAGAGAATTCCCATCTGGTAATTGTGAAAAGGATTGCCGTCGGCCATGCAGCGCGCACGGGTAAGATACCGAATGCAGCGGTCGAAATCCTCCATCTCGTAGGTCACTTTCGTCAGGAACAGGTATCCTTCCGGGATGAGGTGATGGTTGAAGTTTTCCCGTTCGAAACGCTCCAGGGCCTTTTCCATGCAGCGGATGGCCTCCTGCTTGTCTCCCAGGGGGGCATGAGTAAGCGCGAGGTAGAAGTAAAGAGAGCCGTAATCAGCGCCCCTGGAACGTTCGTTTTCAAGTATTTCCAGATTGCGCCTTGCTTTGGCCATGCGGATTTCATCCGTCATGTACCCCATGTGCCGGATTGCGATATCTGTCGTAACGAGATTAAGTCCCGCTTTCACCGCGCTGGGGAAAATCTGTTCGTGGATGCTGCCCTCAAACTTTACGCCGTCAAGAATCGGAAGACAGCGCAACTGGAGGCACGTGCTCATCGGCGCATCGTCCTGGTGGTTTTCGAGCACGAAATAGAAGGCTTTCTTCCCGTCGAACATGGATTTCATGGAGTTGATGTGGCGCTGGTCCTGCTCCGTGATGCGATCATCGGCATCGAGCCAGATCTGATAGGTCCGGCGGGCTTTCGAAATGGCGTAATTCCGCGCGGCGGAAAAGTCGTCAATCCATTTGAAATCATAGATATTGCTCGTGTATTTCGTGGCAATCTTCTTCGTGTCGTCTGTCGACCCGGTGTCAACCACCACGATTTCATCGGCAAAAGACTTGAAGCTCTCAAGGGCTTCAGCCATGTTTTCGGCTTCATTCTTTACAATCATGCAGACGGAAAGGCCGGGGGATCGCTGCATTGTTTACGCCTCCGCGTGTTGTGGGATATTTTCGAAAATCAGGCCGGACAGAGCGAGTTCGGACAGGAGCTCATCGAGTTTCGCGGGGAGGGTCCTGCGAAACAGATCCAGCTTGCTCATTACGCATTCACGCAAATAGGGTTTGAAGCTCTTCTCGGAAGCCATCGCCTCCAAGAGCTGAAAGGCAACAAAGAGCTCGTTTTCATCCTTCGGGACGGCATTGCGGTAGTTTTCCCTTGCCCGGCAAAAATCGCCGGTCCGAAAAAACGCAAAGGAGATGGGCAGGGCAAGCGCATGCGAGTCCCCGGAACGCGCCCGCGCCCCTTTCAGGTACTCCAGCGCTTCGGAGAACTCGCCCGCATTGAGCAGGCACACCCCGAGCCTCTCCAGAACGGCGCTCTCAGGGTTGCGCTTCACGGTCAGTTTCAGAAACGGAATCGCCTCCGTGAAATTCCCCGTCTCGGCAAAGCAGATCCCTATCATTTCAACCAGGTCGCCTTTATCGATCCTGTCCAGACAGGAATCGCCGAACCTGTCCGGCGACGGCCGGGAAAGGGACCGGTAGCCTTCGAGCAACCACGGAACGGCCGCGCCGAAGTCCCGCTTGTGGAAAAGGCAAAGTCCGGTGAGAAGCCGCGCCGAATTCTGTGTCTCCAGTATGCCGAGCGACCGGGAAGCCTCGGAGAGCGCGGAATCGTAGTCGCCCGCCTTGAGGTGCAGGTAGCTTTTCGTATTGAGTATTCCGGCCTCGAGCCGCGGGGTGAGGCCGCTCCCGGACAGGGCGCGGTCAAAGGAGCCGAGCGCTTCGGCCTCGCGCCCCAGCATCAGGCAGGTCATCCCCAGATGATAGAGCGCGGATGCGTCATCCCCGCCCTCCATGCCTTCGATGGTCCCGGCCGCGATTTCCGGTCCCTTTTCGGCGGCAATGCGCAGGCAGTCTCCAGGGCCGGAAGGGTCTCCGGGGTCATCGTTTGCGAAACCCGTTTCCCGCGGCCCTTCGGGCTCAAGACCGCCCAGTTCCGCTTCCAGACAATCCCTTATCTGAGATATTTTCGCGGAGTCTTGTGACGGATGCTTCTCGGCCTCCGCGAGAAAAGCCTCCGCACGGGAAAACTCCCGGAGCCTGACGGATGCAAAGGCCATCGGCAGCAGCAACTCGCCGCGCTCACTCCCAAGCTTTCCCGCTTCCTCGAGATAGGAAAGGCCGGAGGCGAATTCCCCCGTGTTGACGCAGCAGACTCCCGCTCGACGGAAGATCTCCGGGTCCCGCACGCCGGACTCGATGCTCTTGCGAAGATGCGAGGCCGCGTCCTCCAGGCGGCCCACCTCCGAGCAGCACACCCCTATCAGCTTGTGCAGCTCCGGCTCATCGACGAATGCGTATTCCTGGCTAAGGGAGGACTGACTGTTGTCGGGCGGCAGGTGCATGAATTCGAGCGCTCTCAGGAGCAACGGGAGAGCCCCTCCGAAATCGCCCTTCTGAAAAAGGGCAAGCCCGGTGATAAGATGGCAGGTGTTCTGACGCGGCGCGAGAGCCGCCGATTTTTCAGCAAAAAGAAGAGCTTCCCCGGGATTGTTTCCTTCCAGGCAAAGGTAGGCAAGAATATTGTTGGTCATGGCCCGAAGAGGCCTTGGAAGGTTTTCCGAGCGCAGAACGCGTTCGAAGCGCGCCCGGCTCTCCTCGTGGCGGTCGAGCTGGAGGAGCGTCGTACCGAGATAGTAGAGGCCGTAGGCGTCGTCCGGGTCGCGATCGAGATGCTTTTGAGAAAGTTCGAGGTTCCTCTTGAGCTTTTCCCGCATGAGGTTCGGGGGCAGCCGGTATCCCAGGTGGTCGATGTAAAAAGGCGCCAGCGCGATCTTTGCCCCCATGCGAATCAGGGAAGGCTCCACCCTCTCATGAACTTCGTTTTCGAAGCGAATCTCCGGGAGATTGCGGAAAAGCCTGATGTTCGAGGTCGTATCGCAGGCATCGCTTCCGTACTTAAAATTTCGTATCGATACGGACCAGGCGTCCACCAATGGATCAGAGGCCGCTTTTCTCAGGCAGTCGTCGCGGCCGTTGGTGTCCAAACGTTCGTCGGCATCGAGGTAGAGAATCCACTTCCCGGCGGCATGGCCGAGGGAAAAATTCCTGGCCGCCGCAAAATCGCCCGGCCAGGGAAGATGGAAGACTTTTGCGCCGAAGGATTCCGCGATTGCAACCGTGGAGTCTTCGGACCCGGTATCGACGACAACGATTTCATCGACGAGCGCGGCCACGCTCCCCAGGCACTCCGGGAGGTTTTGCTCCTCGTCTTTTACGATCATGCAAAGTGATACGAAGGGTGTTGTCATCGTTTATACCGGTCGTAATCCACGCGCGGGCGGCAGGCCGCTCCGCCAATTGTTCGAATGGCCGATCAGGCGGCGATGCTTCCGCCGCGGATGGTCCGCAACATCTCGGTGCCTCCCGCATGAGAGGGGTCCATCTTGAGCAGATCGTCGAGAACAGCCGCGGCATCCTCCGTCTGGCCTATGGCATTGTGGAGCAAGGCCAGCACGAAAAGGGCCTCGGGCGCCCTCGGCTCGAACTGAAGAGCTCTCTGCACGGCCTCGGCGGCTCCGTTGAAGTCCCCCGCATCGACCAGCCGCCGTGCACCGTCTATGTATATTTCGGCCACCGCAGGCGAAAGGCCGTCGGCGTTCCACTGCGAAGCGGCGCTCTTTCGAACCAGGGATTCATATTCATCCCAGGCCTGACCATCCTGAGGGCAACACCTGAGATACTGCCTGAAGACCTCGACCGCCGTATCCGACTGTCCCACCTGGTCGAGCACCCGTGCGCTGTTGCCCAGAATTTCGGGATCATTGGGCTTCAGATCGAGGGCGCGATAGAAGTAATCGAGCGCCTCGGCGAGCTTGCCGCTCCGCCAGTGGATGACTCCGAGATTATTGTATGCTTCGGCCATCCCGGGATCGGCCTCGATGGCCATTTCGAAGCAAGCCGTCGCATGGCCGATGTTGCCTCTCTCGAACTGGGCTTCGCCCTGTTCCCTGAAAAACTCCGCCGTCCCCGGGGCGGCTGTCTCCGGAACGGCAACCGTCAGAGCTTTCAATGAGGCATGGGCCGCCTGGTCGCCGGGATTTCTCTCCAGAAAGGCTTCAAGGACTTCCTTTGCGTAATCCATCTGGCCCAGCATGGTGAACACGCGGCTGCACTGAAGGACCGTGTCGCTATCGTTGGGCTCCAGTTCAAGCGCCCTGCTCAGGCAATTGAGGGCATCCTCGATCTTGTCCTTCTTCCAGAAGGCGTTGCTGAGACCGACATGGGCCTTCGCGCAAAAGGGATCCGCCTTCAGTACCAGTTCGAAATACGAGGCGGCCTCATCCGGCCTGTTTGCCGCCAACCCGGCTTCCCCCAGCTCAAGCCACTCCCGGATTTTCCCCTGACCGCTCTCAAGCGCCAACTCTTTGTCGTTCATGATCATTTCTCCAGATTAATATGGTTCAAAACGGCCGTCCGCCCTGCAGTTGCGTCTTCGAGACTTTTCGGATGGATCTCCCGGAATCCCTGGGCGTAACGCGTTTGCGTCATTCTAGGATGCCGCGGCAACGTTTACGCCGCGCATGTTGTTTTTCCATCCCCGTATCCGTTCCACAATTTCGCCATAGCAGTTGAAAGCTCCCAGGACCTGTTCCTTTTCGTCCAGCAGTTCCTTGAGATAGGCGTGCCTTCCCGAAGCCGCCAGGAGGTTCATCCACCAGAACCACATGGTGAAATCGAAGTTGTCGATGCGAAGCTCCTTGTTGACGAGTTCCGTTTCCCACCCCACAAGCATGGGATCGAAACGCCCCACATCGCCCACCCCGGCCAGGTTGAGCTTTTCCGAATGGTGCATGACCCATCTTCTGCGGACCTCTTCCCGAGACAGCCGCCTCAGGCCCCTGTCCGCAATCCTGACTTCCGTCGCTCCCATTTTTCGCACGAGTTCTTCGGCGCGCCTGTCATAGGAATGCTCCGCGAGAACGCGGCGCACACTCTCCCCAGCGTCCCTTTTCCTCTCCTCGGGCCACCGCTCGAAGTATTCCCGGATGGTCTCCTCCACATCGCCGTACGGGAGGTAATGCTCTCCCGGCCGGAATCCGAGCAGGTCCAGTTCCTCGATATGCGGATTCATCACCAATGCCCCGCATCCAAGGCCTTCGAAAAAGCGCATATTGGCTTCTTCGCGAATCGGCCTATTGAACACGAGACTCGCGCTGTTGAGCATTCGGCCGTATTCCTCCCCGAAGACGTTCGTCCCGATGTGCACCCGGTATTTCTTCCCGAGAGTCCCAAGCCGGTGCAGGAGCACGGCCCTCTCCTGCTGCACGGCATGATTGAGATTGCCTATGAAAAGCACATCGTAGCGCTTCGGTTCGCTGTAATCCCGGTGGAGGTCCGGGTCGTATCCGTAGAGGCAGAAATACCCGCAGTTTTTGAACCCGAGCTTTCCGAAGATTCTCACGCCCTTGAGATCGCAGAAGAAATGATCGAAGGCGCCCATTACCGGCAGCATCTGATTGAAAGAAAGGTTGTAGTCGCCAAGGAGGCAGAATACCGGCATCTCCGCGCGTTCGAGGCCCGGAGGGATTTTGTAGTATTCGGCATCGCGAATCAGCACCGCGTCGGGCGTCCAGCCTGCGGGAAGGTCTCGGAGCACCGCATCGAAGTCGTTTCGGGTATGATCGAAAGTGACCACATCCGCCGCGCGCTTGAGGGATTTCACCAGGAAAGCCTCGTTGCCGCGAGGATCGAAAAGGCCCGGCCCCAGCAGGATCTTCATGCGGGAGCGGGGACCGGGGATAACGGCCTCCGTGGCTTTGCGGTCTACGGCAGGCACGGGGCGCGGCTCAACCGGTTTTGCCGCCGGGATCTGCTGTTTGGGCTGCCCGATTGTTCCGGCGCGTTTTTTTGCGGCCAGCCTGACTCGAATCTGGTCGGTCAGCGTCTTCACCGGCGAGTATGCCGGATCGGTTGCGTGGAGCTGTTCGGCAATGGGATGCGCCTCCTCGTATCTTCCCTGCTCGAAAAGACACGAAGCGAGCAGGAACCGGAGTTCCTTCGCCCGGGGATGGTCCTGGAGCAGTTGTCTCAGGCAGTCTTCAAGCTGGTCGAATTGCTTCGCGTCATAGGAGGCGCGGATAAGGGCCTTGAGAGCGGCCATATCGCCCGGCGTGCGCAACGCTGCCTCGTGGAGCGGTTGGAGCTTCTGCCGCGAGCTTTCGCAATCGGCTGCGCGTGCCTCAGCCGACCGGACCGGGACGGGGCCGCCCTTGTCCGTCCCGTCCACCCACTTCGCGAAGAAAAGATCCTTGTTCTGCTGATTCCAGTAGCCCCCGCCTTCCTTTTCCTCATTCAGATGAACGACCCGAATCTCGTTTGCGATCGCCACGTTTCCGCCGTATTTCTGGCGCAATTGCATGAAGAAATCCGAATCCTCCCACCCGGCCGTGACGTACCTCTCATCGAACCGCACGTCGGTCCGCCGAAAAATGGAACAGGCGGTTGGAATCATTTCCACCTCGGCAAGCCTCGGGGTGAGATCGAAGTGGTTGGCGCTGTTCTTCCCGATCGTTCCGTCGCTGTTCATGAGCCGCGCGGAAATGCCGACGATTTCGCGGTGTTCCTTGAGTATCCATGCGAGTTGGCGGTTCCAGCCGACGGGCAGATCGGATATGTCGTCGTCGCACATGATGACAAACGGGTTCTGCGCTGCCCGGAGCCCTTCGTTGCGGTTCCTGGCCGCGCTCTGCCGGCGGCTGACCACGATCACATTATAGGGAGGAGCGGTCTTGTCCGTGATTTCCTGCAGCACGCGCTTCAGATTCTCGTTCGGCCTGAACGCGGGAATCACAATATCGGTGGCGAGGTCTTTCTTGAAATAATAGGGATAGTCGCTTCTTTCGGTGTAAGGCTCAAGCTCGTCGAAACCGTGCACCTGAGCGTAATTTGCGTGCAATCCGCCGCAAACGTCGATCATTCCGCATGAGGCACAGCTTCCTTCGCGCGTATTGATCCGTTTCTGGAAATCCCTGCCCTGGGCGAGGTAAGCCTCCGTGGTCTTGGGAGAAACGGAGTAGTCCCATTCGTAGGGGTCGAACATCACCTGGGGATTGTTGCAGACATGGTGCTCGTAGCCCTTCAAAAGACAGAGCGGAAAGTACCGCACGTTCGTCCAGTAGTGCTTCCCGTCCAGGTATTCGAGCGCCTCTATCAGATAGGGGGCCACTTCCGAAGCCCTGACCTGGACTTCGTTCAGGCGGCGGACCACCTCGGGCTGCTCATTTCGGCCCCACTCGTAGTGCGGATTGAAGTTGATGAAGTTGACGATTCTGGGCTTGATCACCGTATCGTAGTGCCGGGCAAGCTCGGGAAGTTCCTTGAAATTGTAGCGCGTGAGCGTGCAGTTGACCCGGACGAAGCAGCCTTTTTCGTTAAGCGCCGCAGCGGAGCGGTTTACCTTGTCCCATGCTCCGGGCACGTTCAGAAGCTGGTCCTGCCGGTCCTCGTAACCGTGCACGGACAGGAGCCATTCGGTGCAACCCGCATCCGCCAGTTTTTTGACCTTCTCCACGGCAAGGCCGTTTGTGATGATGCACGTGTGCAGGCCTATTGACTCCGCATAGCGGACCGCCTCGGTCATGTCGGGGTAAATCGTCGGCTCGCCGCCGGTAAAATCGACGGAAGTGTTGCCGCGATCGAGCGCCGCTTTCAGTTCCGCTTTGACATCCTCGATGGGCTTGGACCAATCGCTCGAATCGTAGGCATAGTAGCACATCCTGCATTTTGCGTTGCAGGGCCGGTTAATGTCGATCACCGCACGTCGCGTGGGGATCAGTCCCGAACGTATCAAGGCATGCTCCTTCAAGGGGACGGAATTACGTCAGAAGCGCGCAGGAAAAGCGAGCCCCGCAGAAGGCGGATGCAAGATGTCAGCCAAAGCCAGGCCATATCAATGCGAATTGCAAAGAAGCTGGAACGGACAGTGCGGATTCAGAGGAAAACCGATGCAATCGCAACCGCCAGGCCGATCCGGCAGGCACGGCGGTCATATTCCGGCCAGGGTTTGCACCTCAAAGGGGCGGATTTCCCTCCGCATATCCTTCCGGAACGGGTCTGCGCATGGATTCGCGGTCAAAAACTTGACCTGATGCCCGACGCGTTTGCCAGGCGTCAAATTTCGGATGCAAAAACGGCGCGCTCGGAAGAGATGCGCAGCCGGAAGGAGGCGCGGGAATAGGCCCCGCGCCCAACATCGGTCAACCGCCGGGAGCAGTCCCCGGTATCACGGAATGCACTCGCGCCGCGCGATGGACATATCGTGCAGCGGGAGGATGATATCAGCCATTTCCCGCACGCGCTGGGCGCTTGCGAACCCGGCAATCGCGTCCGTGTGCACTCCGGGCGTGACGGCGGGACCGTCTTTCGGAAAATTCTTCTCGTTGCAGCAAAATCCCGGAATGACGACTATCCCGGCGGAGGTTCTGATGGCTATCGACTGGCCTCCCGGAGTGTGACCCGGAGTAAGGTAGAGCTTGATGCCGTCCATCAGTTCGCAGTCTCCATCGATCAATTCGACGTTGAGCCCTTCGAGCAGATCCGGGAAACAACGGTATTCGATGGGATGGGGATTGAGGAAAAATTCGTACTCCGCCTTCTGCACGATAATTCGGGCCTTGGAGCATTTGTAGTCGTTTTCGCAGTGGTCGTTGTGCAGGTGCGTGTGGATGATGATGTCGATAGCGTCGGGCGTGAGGCCATGCTTCGCCAGGGCTTCTTCGAACTCGAGGGGTTCTATCCCGTACTCTTCACGGATATGATCGGGCACCATGAACTGCTCGAGCCCCGTGTCGACGAGGATGTTCTCTTCGGCCCCCTTGATCAGGAACGCGTAAATGCCCATCCAGATCGTTTTTCCGTATCCGCGAAGATAAGTCATGATGCCCTGGTCGGTTTCCCTCGCACCAACAAGAAGTGGATGAATCGTGTATTCCCGCATGCATAGTCCTCCGGGTTGAAAGTTCGCTGGAAAGCCTCTTCGGCAAAACCGCGCCATATCTCCTTGTTGCCGGGCGCCCGGCATTTCGCGACCCGGCACACTTTTGGCGCGGATGTGCTATATTGCAAATTTTCGGAGCGCTCATTGCCCGAATGCCACAGGGCGGCAATGGACGTCCGGGGCCTATTATAAACCCTTCGAGGGGAAATTTCCGGGAACCGTATCCGCGGTCGCACCTTTTTTTCCCGAGTCCGCCAAATTTTCAGGGAACCGCGACCGGGGCCATTAACCCTTATCAACGTAATCTGTCGGGAGGGCTGCAGGATGGGGGACAAAGAACGCGTCCTTGATAAAATTCATCTCGAAAACGGACTCACCGTCTATTTCGTCGACCAATCGCGCCCGCTGACTGGGGGGCGTTTCCAGGTGCGGCTGCTTATCAGGGCTCCCCTTCAGATACAGGCCGATTATTTCGCGGATAGTCCCGACCCGCTCCACGCCATGCGGGAATGCGCCGCTCTTGCCGTAAATTCGCCATTGGAATTCCGGACGGAGAAGGTCCGCAATTTCATTGCCGAAGAACTGGTCCCCGAAATTCTCGAGCAGATGAAAGCCGACTTTATCCATACCGGACTCGAGTATCTGAAACGTCCGAACTTTCCGGGCAACTTCGTCAGGAAGCGGTGCGCGGAGCTTGGACGGGAGCACGCGGTTCACATGGCGCGCGAACGGGCGCTCAAAGAGGCTGAAGCAGACGAATAGATCTCCCGCCGGGAGAGTCCACGCCGGGACCCTTCCGGACCTGAATCGCGAGATGTTGTTTGACAATCCGGCAGGTCCGCGATAATATTTTCATTGCATAGCCGTTAGGGGTGCCTGGTTGCGCCGGGCTGAGAAAAAACCCTTAATACCTGATCTGGGCAGTGCCAGCGTAGGGAAATGGCTTAGGAAGAAAAACCAGCTTCGTTTCCTATAAGACCGTTTCCCTATTGGGGAGCGGTCTTTTTTATGGAAACGAGGGATTCACTCAATGAACTGGAACGGCTGATCTACGCCCGGAACGTTCTCCTTCCGGGAGTGGGAGAGGCCGGCCAGCTCCGGCTTATGCGGAGCAGGGTGCTTCTGATCGGCCTTGGCGGGCTGGGAAGCCCGGTGCTCTACTATCTCGCGGCGGCCGGTGTCGGGGAAATCGGGATCGCCGACGGCGACTCCATCGAGCCATCCAACCTCCAGCGCCAGATCCTGCACGGCAGGCCCGATATCGGCTTGAGGAAAGTCGATTCGGCCGCTCGGACGGTTGCCCGTCTGAACCCGGACGTCCGGCTGCGCCCATGCGGGGAGATCACCCCGTCCAATGTTTTGCAGACAATCGCGCAGTACGACTTCATTATCGAAGCAACCGACAACTACCGGTCCAAGTTCCTCATAAACGATGCCTGCGCGGTCGGGGGCAAGCCTTTCTCCCACGCCGGAGCAACCGGGATGCGAGCTCAGACGATGACATTCGTGCCCGGAGCCGGTCCCTGCTTCCGGTGCGTCTTCGAAGACGAGCCCGAGGCCGGCAGCTATGACACATCGGATCGCGTCGGGATTCTCGGAAGTGTAGCCGGAGCAATGGGAGCGATACAGGCGACCGAGGCTCTCAAGTACCTGCTCGGCATCGGCAATCTCCTTGTGGGAAGGCTATTGACCTGGGACGCTCGCACGATGGCATTCCGCGAGGTCCAAATCCCGGTGAACGAACGCTGCAGCGCTTGCGGGCAACGTTCCACCGGCGCCGGAAAAGGATAAAACCAACATGGACCAACCTTTGATCATCGCGGGCCGGAGTTTCCACTCACGGCTTCTCATGGGAACGGGCAAGTTTTCTTCGGCTGAAGTCATGAAAGAATCTATCGAGGCGTCGGGCACCGAGATCGTCACGGTTGCCCTGAGGCGTGTGGAACTGGCAAATCCGCAGGACAGCATCCTGAGCTCCATCGACACGAGCCGGTACCTTCTGCTGCCCAACACCTCCGGGGCGCGGGACGCCGAAGAGGCGGTAAGGCTGGCGCGGCTGGCGCGTGCCGCGGGGTGCGAGCCCTGGATAAAGCTGGAAGTAACCCCCGATCCGCACTACCTCCTGCCCGATCCCGTCGAGACTCTAAAGGCAGCGGAAATCCTGGTAAAAGACGGTTTCATCGTTCTTCCCTACATCCACGCGGACCCGATCCTGGCAAAGCGGCTGGAAGAGGTCGGAACGGCCACGGTCATGCCGCTCGGCTCGCCCATAGGCACAAATCGAGGGATCCGGATGCGGGATGCCATTGAAATCATTATCGAGCAAGCCCGCATACCCGTCGTGGTGGACGCCGGTCTCGGAGCGCCCTCCCATGCGGCGGAAGCGTTGGAAATGGGAGCGGATGCCGTGCTCGTGAACACGGCGATCGCAGTCGCGGGAAATCCGCCCGCCATGGCCGAAGCATTCAGGAAGGGTGTCGAAGCCGGCAGGCAGGCATTTGTCGCCGGATTGGGGCGGACGCGCAGGACCGCCGAAGCATCGAGCCCTTTAACCGGTTTTCTGA
>JAJFVB010000012.1 GCA_021372055.1 Desulfobacteraceae bacterium
AAGGCTGCCTGACCGAAGAACAGCTGCGCTACGCCAAGCGGGTCCATTCAAAGCTCACCGGCTCCGCCACCCTCCTCAAGGTCCTGCAGGACCTTCGCTACATAACGCCCGAGCAGCTTCGCGACACACTGGTCGAAAACCGCCTGAACCTCAAGATCGGCACCCTGCTGGTCGAATTGGGCTACATCGAGAAGAACGAACTCGAAATCGCCATCAACATCCAAAAGGAAACCACGACGAGGAAGACCATAGGAGAGATCCTTGTCGAAAGCGGTTTCATCGAAGAGCACAAGCTGCTCGAAGTCCTCTCCTACCAGTTGGGGATCCCTTACTCCCCGCTCGATATTGCCCGGATGGACAGGCAGCTTTTGAGAAAGATTCCCGTCCGCTGGTACTCCCTTCACCAGTTCCTGCCGCTCTCGCAAAAGGGAGGGAAGACCACGGTCGCATTCGCGGACCCCTTGAACCGCGACAACATAGAAGCCGCGGAAAAGATATTCGGCCAGGTTGAAGTCTCGCTTTGCTCGAAGAGCGATTTCCGGGAAATCATCGGCATCCTCGAACGGGATCAGGCCGTTTCGACGCGGGTGAACGAGCCGGACGAAAAGTCGGTCGTCGGGATGGTGAACTCGATCCTGGACGAGGCCGTAAGGAGCGGCACGAGCGACATCCACATAGAACCCATGCGGGATAAGCTTCGCGTGCGTTTCAGGCTCGACGGCGTGCTCGTGCACCACCGGGACCTGCCCCTGGAGATGAGCCCAGCGATCGCAAGCCGCCTCAAGATCATGTCCAAGGCCGACATCGCGGAACGGCGCAGGCATCAGGGCGGCCGCATTCTCTTTGAAAATCCCCTGACGGGCGCCTCTCTTGACCTGCGCATCTCGTTTTACGTGACCGTCTGGGGCGAAAAAATCGTCCTGCGTCTCCTGAACCGGAAAAACCAGCTGCTGGACATGAACGAAATCGGGATGTTTCCCAAAATGCTCGAAAGATTCCGCTACGACGCCCTGGATATTCCCAGCGGAGTCATCCTGGTCACCGGCCCCACCGGGTCCGGGAAGACCACGACCCTCTACAGCTCCATAAATTACCTCGAAAACATCAATACGTGCATCGTTACCGTTGAAGATCCCGTGGAATATCTCATCGACGGAATTGCCCAGTGCTCGATAGATCCCAAGATTAACCTGACCTTTGAAGAGAGCCTGAAACATGTCGTCCGGCAGGACCCCGATGTCATCGTGATCGGGGAGATACGCGATTCGTTTTCCGCCGAGACCTGCATCCAGGCTTCGCTGACGGGTCATAAGGTCCTCAGCACCTTCCACACGGAAGACAGCATCGGCGGCCTTATCCGGCTGCTCAACATGAACATCGAGCCGTTCCTTATCTCTTCGACGGTTGTGGGCGTCGTGGCACAAAGGCTCCTGAGAAAAGTGTGCCCCAACTGCGCGGAGGAATACGTTCCCCAGCCTTCCGAACTCTACCGTCTGGGATATTCCGGCAGCGACATGCGGGGGGTGCGCTTCACCCTCGGCCGGGGCTGTTCCGAATGCCGCTTCACCGGTTACAAGGGCAGAGCGGGAGTGTTCGAACTCCTCATCCTGAACGAACCCGTCAAAGACGCCGTCCTGAACAAGAAAACATCCTATGAAATCAGGAGAATCAGCACCGAATCCTCAGGCCTTACCAGCCTCCTCGAGGATGGAATCGTGAAGGCCGCGGCCGGTGCGACTTCGCTCCAGGAAGTCTTCCGATCTCTTCCGCGCGTGAGCAAGCCGCGCTCAGTCCATGAACTCAGACGCCTTTTGGGTGCGGAACAATGATGCCGGATAAAAGTCCCCTCTCGCTGCTTGAAATCGTGAAGAGAAGCGCGGCTTCGGAAAAGCTCAGCCTGCCCGTCTTCCCGCGCGCGGCCTCCGAGCTTCAAAAGATCATAGGCGACGAAAAGGTCTCCATCGACGATATCGCGGCGATAATAGAAAAAGACCAGTCCCTTGCGAGCCAGATGCTGAAGCTGGCCAATTCGGCCTTCTTTTCGGGCCTGAACCGCGTTCGCACCATCAGAGAGGCCATCATGCGCCTCGGCCTCAATCAGGTCTTCAGCTGCCTCGTGGTGAGCGGGCAGCAGAATTTCTACAAGTCCAAGGACGAAACCGTGGACCGCTACCTGCAGGTCCTCTGGAAGCATGCGCTTGCCGCGGCAAAGGGCTCCAAGTGGCTCCTGCAAAGGATCGGCTATCGCGATATGGCCGACGAAGGGTTCCTGGCGGGCCTCCTCCACGATATCGGGAAACTGCTGCTCCTGAAGGTCATCGAAAACATCAACGCGGAACAGGACACCAGGCTCTCGGACGCCTTCGTTTCGGAAATCCTCGATTCGCTGCACGTCGAGCAGGGCCACATCCTTATGCAGGAATGGAGCATTCCGCCGGTCTACTGCGATATCGTGCGGGACCATCATCTCGAAGAGTTCGATACGGGGAATGTGGTGCTATTGGCGGTGAGAACGGTAAACCAGGTCTGCAGAAGGTCGGGGCTGAGCCTGAATCCGGACAGCCGGATCGTGCCCGCGACGCTGCCCGAGGCGCATGCCCTCGGGGTGAAGGAAATAGTCCTGGCCGAGTTGGAGGTGGTAATCGAGGATAGCGTTGAATTGGAGTTCGGGACCTGACGCCGCGCACGAGCGCCCGGCCCGCAGGCGGCTGCGGCCGTCAACACCGGGATGAACCGCATATCGGCGCGGGCGCAAGGGGCGCGGTTCCCCACGATTTTGAGGAATACGCCCCAGTTTTCGACGATCATTCCTGCCCGCTCCGGCCACCCGCCTAGAGCTTCTGGAAAACCTCGTGGCCCCACAGCCACTTGTCCTGCCAGACCCTGACGAATCCCGATTCTTCCAACGCCTTGCGCGTCGGGCCGAAATCGAGCACGATGTGGTGCGGGCGGTCTTCGTCTTTTTCGGCGGCAAAGCGCCCGAACAGGAAACCGCCCTTTTTCAGCGCCTTCTGGAGGTCTCGGACCGTGCCGACCGGGTCTACGAGATGCTCGAAAACATCCATGGCGGTTATGAAGTCGTAGGCGTTATCGGGCAGTTTCTTTTCTTTCAGGTCGAGGCACTCCGCGAACAACCTCCGCTGCGCGAACCTCCAGGAGCAGAATTTCAGCGAGGTCGAACTGATGTCGGCCAGCGTGACCGAAAAACCGTTTCGCGCAAACAGGATCCCTCCGGACCCCACGCCGGACCCGAAATCGAGGTACTGCCGGCAACCCCGCATCCCGGCGAATTCGAGCGCGGCGACATAGGCCAGGGGCGAATTGTCCTCCGCCAGGGTATGCCACCACATGAGTTCGTAGACCATGTTCAGGCTTTGGTCGTAGAAACACTTCACCGAGTCCTGGTCGACGTTTTCCACCTTCTGCTGCCACTCCCCCTTGAGTTCGCGTACCGCATGGAGGCAGATTCGGCGCGTCTTCTCGATGTCCCCGCAGCCGAGGCAGGAACTCAATTCCCGCAGGATGCTCTCCTGCAGATCCTCGGAGCCCAGCAGCAGGGCCTTTTTCCATATCTCGCCGTACTCCCCGACCAGCCGATCCTGCTCGGCCCGGAAGTCATCGTAGGATATGAGTTTTTTCTCGACATCATCCCAGAGACGCACCAATACGTCCGGCAACAGTTCATGATGCATTTCTTCGTTCTCCCGGTATTCTTTCTTGTGATATGAAGAGTCTTGCATTTTAGATGATGCAGCATAACAGAGAAACACCGAAAATGCTTCGACAAAAATACATCCCGCGGGGTCTTCGCCTCCCCGCCGCACCCGTGCCCGACGGGCCGCGAGGCTCGCGACTTCGCGGGAGCAAGGCATGCCTTTTCGCGTTTCGGTCCGAAGAGGTTGATACACCGGAGACTGTGCTATGAAGGAAAAGATTCGGTTCGAAATTCATCTCCAGAAATCCATGTTCCACAACCCGATGTTCGACAACGGCCTCGATACGCAGGAACTGGAAATTCGGAAGGATCCCCTCACGGGCAGGCAATCCGTCTTCAACCCGCGGTTGGAAGGCAAGGCGGCGGTCTTCTTCGGTTCCTCCGACCAGGAACTGATCGACCGGATTGCCCGCGAAAGCGAACCGAAATGCTTTTTGTGCGAGGACAGATGGAAACGGATGACACCGACCTATCCCGAGAGCATGGTGCCGGGAGGACGGGTCATCGTCGGGGAAACCGTACTCTTCCCCAACCTTTTTCCCGTTTCCAGGGTGCATGCGGTCATACGCGTCGGTGCCCGGCACTCCATCGCGCTCCGGGACTTCTCGCCGGAACTGGTCGGCGAGGCTTTCCGCGCCGCACGGGAATTTTCCGATCTGCTGTACAAAGCGGACGGGGCCTCCCGCTTCGTCACGCTGAACGGGAATTATCTCGGACCCGCCGGGGCCAGCATTCCCCACCCCCATTTTCAGATGCTCGGAAGCGATCTGCCGTTCACGCACCTGGAGGAATTGCTCCGGTTGAGCCACGCCTACCGGGAAGCGCACTCCACCTGCTTCTGGACAGATCTCATCGAAAAAGAGAGGCAAATCTCTCAGCGTTTCATAGGGGAAACCGGCGGTGTGTCATGGCTGACCAGCTTCTCCCCGCAGGGGACCAACGAAGTGCTGGGCATTGTTGGCGATGCGACGAATCTGCGCGAGATGACAGCCGAAGACTTCGAGGATCTGGCCCGGGGGTTCTCGGCGGTCATGAGGGCGTACGCGGCCCTGGGGCATTCCACCTTCAATTTCTCGCTGTATTCAGGCCCGCAGGATCAAACGGAGAAGAGCTTCCGTTGCTTTCTTCGCATCATCACGCGCCAGAACGTATATGCAAACTACCGCACGGACGACTATTTCCTGCAAAAGCTCCTGAGAAACGAAATAATCCTGAATACGCCCGAAAAGCTCGCGCAGCATATGGTCCGGGAATTTGCATCGATCCCGGGCAAACGGCGGCCGTGAGGTTTGGCGCGGCCCGATTCCAGTCGCCCCGGACTTGTCTCCCGGTTCCGGGATTGCCCACACCCGGCGCTGGTTCGAATCGAGGCCTTTTTGATTGAAGTGCGTAAAAATCTTACTTATAATTGGCGCGATCTCGAAGCGGGGTCATTATGATGCCGGTTTTACGGCGCATGCTCGTTTCGACGGAATTGTATCCAATTAACCTGACGGCCGATTCAGGGAGTTTTGCCCCGAGGGGGAGACTCCCTTTTTTACTTCGGCAAAGGATGGCGCTGCTAAATGCTTGGAATATCTCATAAAGAATCATTTTTGCCCTTATTTTTGGTCGCCTTCATGAGCGGCTTTTTGTTGTATTCTCCCGCATTCGGAAACGTTCAGAATCCCGCAACCCCCGATCAGCCCGAGAAACGCACCGCCCTCGTGATAGGCAACGGTTCCTATACCTCCGGTCCCCTTCGCAACCCTCTCAACGATGCCCGCTCCATGGCCAAGACGCTCAAGGACCTTTCCTTCGACGTCGCCCTGCGGGAAAACCTCGATCAGAAGGACATGAAGCGCGAGATTCAGGCCTTCGGCCAGAAGCTCCAGGGCGGCGGGGTCGGGCTCTTCTACTTCGCGGGCCACGGTGTGCAGGTCAACGGGCACAACTACCTGATACCGGTGGGAGCCTCGATCGAGCACGAAAAGCAGGTCGAATACGAGGCCGTGGACATGGGCGCGGTATTGAGCGAAATGGACTATGCCAGGAACCGGCTCAATCTCGTCATCCTGGACGCATGCCGCGACAATCCGTTTGCCCGCAGTTTCCGATCCGCGAGCCAGGGGCTTGCGTCAATCAACGCTCCAAGCGGAACCCTGATCGCCTTCGCCACCGCGCCGGGTTCGGTGGCCAACGACGGCCCGGGCGACAACGGAGTCTACACGGGCGAGTTGGTCAAGGCGATGATGCAGCCGGGCATCAAGATCGAGGACATATTCAAGCAGGTGCGCTCCGCGGTGCGCGAGGGCACGAGGGGCAAGCAGGTCCCCTGGGAGTCTTCATCGCTCGAAGGCGATTTTTATTTCAAGGCGCAGCCGGTCAAAACCCCTCCCACGACTCAGGCCCCGTCTTCCCCGGCTCAGGCAGGCCCCGCTTCCGGAGCCGCCGACAGATCCGCCTCATCGGGCCAGCCGGCCGAACCCGCGTCCAGGGGCGAAAAACCGTTGAAGGCCGTCAAGACCTGGAAAGAGCCCGTCACCGGACTCGATTTTGTCTGGGTGCAGGGCGGCTGTTATCTAATGGGGAGCCCGACGTCGGAAAAGAAACGGGGGGGCGACGAGGGGCCGGTACATGAGGTTTGCGTGGACGGCTTCTGGATGAGCAGGACCGAGGTGACCAACGGCCAGTTCAGAAAGTTCCAGCCCGACCACGACAGCAAGAATTATTCCGGACATTCCATGAATGGCGACCAACAGCCGACAGTGTACGTGTCCTGGTGGGACGCCAATAACTTTGCGCAGTGGCTGACCGGGCAGAACGGGAGCCAGTATAATTTCAGGCTTCCCACCGAAGCGGAATGGGAATACGCTGCCCGCGCCGGTTCGGATGCCTCCCACTACTGGGGCGAAGACTTGACGAAAGCCTGCGTTTATGAAAACGTCGCGGATTATACCGCCCAAAAGCAGCTCGGGACCGCCTCGGTTTTCGAATGCGACGACGGCTATGCCGGAACCGCGCAGGTTCGCACGTTTCAGCCCAACGCTTTCGGCCTCTACGACATGCTCGGCAATGTTGCCGAATGGTGTTCGGACGTGTACAGCGTGGATGCATACGTGAAGCATGACAGGAGCAATCCTCAGTTCACC
>JAJFVB010000053.1 GCA_021372055.1 Desulfobacteraceae bacterium
CCAGAGCAGCAAGCCCAGAATCGACGGCATCAGTTGTTTGTGTCCTTTGAACTCTTTGAGGTCGATGACTTCGTTGGCATGAAGGGCATTACCCAGGGAGAGGAAGAATCCCCTGCCGTTCTGGAGCGCCACGGCCAGCAGGTGTAAAGCATGGATACGGGAAGCCGATTCGTCGAGCAAGAGTTCGATACCTGTTGATCTTTGAATGGACTTGACTTCGACTCTGGTTGTGCCGTCCAGATTCCAGACGCGATTCAGACAATCGGCGATTTGAAGCGGGAACGGAACGGCAGGTTCAACCGAAACAATTTCGCCTTTTGTTTCACCCCAAACCCTGAACCGAATGGGTGGTATGTTGGCGCATCCATGCCGCCAGTCGTTGGCCCCATCCGCCAGTCTCTGCGCGGAGTAGTTCCGATGAAATACGACCTTGGTCCGGGTATCGTTACCGTCCATTTTCCTGAGAGCGAATACGCGCAGCTCTATGTCTTTCAAAGACCGGGAGATCCCTTTAAGACACTCGACAACATCTTCCGAGTACTCTTCGAAAAGGGCTTCGGTATCGTCCTGCTTCCCCGCCCCGAAGCAGGATGCAAGTTTGACATTGGCTTCAGGTTTGGTTGCGGGATAGGCGAACAGCAATTCCTTGCCATCCGCGCGCCCCCAGGTCTTTCCTTCGCGGGACTCATCCTGCAGCCACTCCAGAGCACCCTTGGCGCGTGTACGGCTCGCCGAGCCGATTCGGAAGGATTTTGCGTCGATGGTACCGTAGCGGTACTGGCACGGGGATTCGTGATTCATGGCACGGAGCTTCACACCGCCAATAACCGGGAGCTTGACATCGGGAAGCTTCTCTTCCTGGCCTCCAACACCTCCCCCGAATGCGTCCTTTTGGACCGTGGCATCTTCTTCCTCGCCGGCCCCTCCCTGCTTAAGGAGACATTCGTTCATTCCTTCCATTGTTCTTTCATGCGCTACGGGGAATTCTTTCCAGTCCGACACGTCAAAAAAAACCGAAATGGAGCCTCTATCGGATTCCGGAGCCTTGCCGGGAGATCCTCCATGTATCAGAAACGGCAGCAGGGACCGGCCCTGTTCCCCCCTTTCCAGGGACTGCCATATAAAGGCTTCAAGGACCTCGAAGAGCTTATTGAAACCCTGGCTTCCTATTTGGACGGTTCTCTCACAGAGTTTGTTGACGGCTTCAAATTCACTTGAAATGTTTGTACAGTGTTTCCGAAGCTCCGTAGGGATCGCTACGAGGCAACCTTTCATTCTCCCCTCGAGTTTTTCATCCCAGTTCCTTGCATGAGGAGCCTTGCACCACTCCCTGACCGAATCCAGGTCAATTTTTTCCTTTCCAGCCAGCCACTTTCCCAAAGTCTTCTTGCTGTCTTCGTCGGAAATGCGGTAGAGCGGCGGGACATTCAGACCGGGGAAGGAATACCCATTATTGCGTTCCAATTTGCGAAGACACGCCACGAGTCCAACGTTTATGGGTTCTATAGCGGTAATCGGGCTGTCATCGCCGAGGCAAATGCGAAAGCAGGGCTTCTTTTCGGAAGCATTTGGAAGATGTCTCAGATACTTGTGCCATTCGTAAGCAGTAATCCTACTTTCCTTAAGAACCTCTGAAAGCTGATAGAGTTTATTCAACATGCGGGGCTCCTTCCCTGGGAAACTCCATCACTCCATTGGTTATCCTGACTTTTTGGGCGTAGGTAAAATCGCATTCGGACCCGTAACCTTTGGAGAAGCATTCCCGCAGCATCGATGGGATCACCATGTTGATGTCGCCCTGGACTTTCGTTGTTTCACGGCAGGGTCCGAAGTAACTCGGCCCGAACTCTTTCCAGCCGAGGAACGGAATGGTGAAACACTTCCCGCATTGCAGCCGGCGGTTGAAGATGGCTTTGTAGGCATGGCCCGGCGAAGATGTTTTGCCGTCCCATTGTCTCGCTTTATCCGGTATCCTTCCCTTAGACGATCCCGAAATCGCGGAAACCTCCGCGTATAATTTGTAGCAAGTATCGATAAGTACGGTCGCGAGAAACTGGAACGAAGCTCCTTGTTCCATGATTTTAGCTTTCCGAAGCGGCCCTCCGTAGTTCGTCTGATAGTTGTGATATTGAATAGGAGCGCATATTTTGACTTTAGTCGGAACGATCTGCACAGCCGGTCCCCAGAGCACAGCCTCGAAGATGCCTTTTACCGCGGAATAAGTCGGTGCCGGATAACTGACAGGGCAGTCTCCGGTATCCGGCCTTGTCCACATGGCGGTGTTCCCTGCTATTTCCATTTCAATTTCATAAGTTTTTCCGCTCATTGCTATCTACCTCCAATCTTCGCTTCCCTCCTGAGATTAACAGAGTCCTGAACCTCCAATAAATACCCTGCGCCAGTTGTAATGAATCTATAGATGCTCTACATCCCTTGACCGAATTAGATATAATGCAATATGACTCAAATGAGATTAACCGGTACTGTGTTGAATGGATAGATACATGAAATCCTGCTGAAGCGAAAAATCTGGTGCGTATGAATGCCACCATCGACGGAGCATTCTGTTTTTCATTGTTGCGGCTGCGGGCAGGTTGCCTCTTCATAGTGAGATCTGATGTCGATTATCAAAGGAGAATATAGATCAGGCTCATTCGGCATTCCATTGTTATGCTACACGTATGCTTACTCAGTGTCAAAACATTCAAGCTACCGAAATCCCAAAGGTATAAAGTGTTCAAGAACCGGAATGTGAAAATATCCAGGCAGAAGCGTGGGGAGCTGCGCGGCTCATTTTGGCGCTACGGCTGCAGGGCTGTTGGCCGCCAGCCGGCGGCGGCGAGCGCTTGCGGGGGTGCGGGGGGATCATTCCCCCGCTCTTTGGTGTACTAAGAGGTATCAACTTGAACGCAACTTCGCATCAGGTGCTCCTTCCTGCGAGTGCGCCCGATCAAAACTTACGCCCCTTCACAAAGCTCAAGCGATCGCACGAGCTCCGATTGAAAGGACGGCATTGTCGCGAGTTCGAAATGTGTTATGCTTTCAGCCAGATCGGATGCCTGCTTCCGCGCTTTGGCCGACATCAGAAGCAATTTTGCACCCATTCCCGCAGCATTGCCGACCTGGACGAAACGTTCGGGAGCTATCCCGGGAAACATCCCGATGGAGACGGCACTATCGATATTCAGCCAGGTCCCGAAGCCCCCCGCAATGACGCATTGCGTGATTTCCCGTTGAGAGACTCCGGCCTGCTGGAGCAGCATATTGAGGCCGGTCCTTATTGCGGCCTTGGCAAGCTGGACCTTCCCGATATCCTTCCGGCTGATTGACAGATCCTTGCCGTGGCAAGCCTTTGCGGCAGGAACGATCAGTACCTCGGGACCGTCGTCTCCACGCCTCACGAGAGGACAATGCCGGTCAAACGTGCCATGGCGGTCAATGATCCCCGCGATCCTGAACTGGGCAACGGCATCGAGGATTCCCGACCCGCAGAAGCCCACCGGAGAACCGTTTCCGATGGTCGAATATTCGATTTTGCCGCCCGCTATCCGGACGCGCTCGATTGCCCCTTCCGCCGCGCGCATGCCGAACTGAATGTGCGCGCCTTCGAAGGCCGGGCCCGACGACGTCGAACAGGTGATGATTCCGCCTCCCGAAATCAGGCTGATTTCGGTGTTGGTGCCGATGTCTATTGCCGCGGTCGTGCCTTCCCGGTCGATTGCTCCCGTGGAGAGCAGCATTGCGATGTGATCGGAGCCGATGAACCCGGAGACGTTCGGGGGAAGATAGATGTTGGCGTTCTCATTTACCGCGAGACCCAACTGGGCCGCCGCGCACTCGAAGGGAACGCGGGTGACGGGCGTAAACGGAGCGTATCCGAGCCGCGCGACAGGCAATCCAAGCAGAAGGTGGTGCATCACCGTGTTGGCGACGATCGAGCATTCGACAATCCGGTCGGGAAGAAGCTGCGCGCAATGAGCATCCACCCGGGAAGCCACATAGCACAGCTCGGAGGCCAGTTCCCCCAGGGCCGAAAGGATCGTCTGCTGGAGGCGGATCATCGCCGCAGGATCCTCGATCGTAGCGGCTATCCTGGACACCACGTCCTCGCCGTAGGCGATCTGCGGATTCATCTTTCCGCCTGATGCCAGGGTTTCACCCGACTCCAGATCCAGCAGGTATCCCGCCAGCTTGGTCGTGCCCACGTCGATCGCGAGCCCCAGTGCGCGCGCACCCGGCGGGAGAACCCAGCGCAGCTCATCGCGCCGTATTCCGACCTTGAGGCTTCCGCCGGATAGCGGGAGCAACCGGCCGATCGCCTTCAGAACCTGGGGCCGGGTGCATCCGGGGGGCTGCAGACCGCGCCGTTTCAGATATCCGGTCACCTGCTCGAAAAGTGACGCCGAAGCCGTCTCATCGCCCAGAGTGATTTCATGTATGGCCGTCGGAGGATCGTGCCCGGCGGGAACCGCGTTTCCGGATACCTGAAGCCGCTGTCCGGATGCCGCCGTACCCGGAGGTATAAAAACATGCAGAGGACCCTGGACCCTTGCCTGGCATGCAAGGCGGAATCCGGAAGCAAGGCCGTCCAGGCCTATCGTCTGCATCTCCACCGGGCCGGGGGGTATAAGAGGCGCTTCCGGATCGACTCTGACACGGCATTTTCCGCAGGTTCCGCCTCCGCCGCACTCTGCCTTGATCCCGCATCCCGCCCTCTGCGCGGCTTCCAGTATGGTGGCGTTGTCCCCAACGGCGGCAGAGCAGCCTGCCGGGAAAAAGACGATCCGACGCGTTTTCAAAAGTGCCCTCACCTTGTTCGCTAAACGAAAACCGCCCACACCCGGCGGTATGAGCCGAAGGGCGGATATCCATCACTCAAGCCGGAAGGATTCCTCACAGGCGCCTATACGGGCTTTTCGAAGGCGGCAGGTCCGCACTCCGCGCGCATGTCCGGACTAAGCACCCGCAGCCGCGCCCCCTTTTCCGAGAGGACCCGGTCCACGGCTGCCTCAAGATCCGGCGGGAATATCAGGACCACATTCCCGACAAGGTCGGGTCGCACCGGGGCACTGAATTGCTCAAATGACACATTCCCCATTATCACGCTCAGCAGGTAAGTCTTCCCGTCGCCCCTCAAAAAGCCCTTCCCTCTCACCACCCCGCGGGGAAGCACGCCAACGAGATCGCGAAAATCCCGGAGCGTCTTTCCGGGCCAGCTGAAAACCGCACTGACCAGGTTATCGGGAGGGCGAACCTCGCGGAAAGGATCGGCGAGTATCATCGACGCCACTTCGTCCACTTCCGAAGCGGAGAGCGGTTGAAAGGAGCCTGGATCGGGACAGTCTCCGGCATTGGCGGCGGGAGCAAGCTTCCCGAGTATCCGCTCGAACGGGAAATCGCAGAAGACAGCCTCTGCAAAGACAGGCGCGCTATGATGAGCGCGCACGATCTCCTTGATTCTTTCGATCTTTTCACGGGGTGCGAGATCGACCTTGTTGATGACGAACAGTGTCGATGATGCGACTTGCTTTTCGACCGATGCAAACGCCTCGTAAGCGTCTTCGAAATACACGGCATCGAGGATGCACACCTGGTCGAGAAAGCGGAACCGGTCCTTGTAGAGCGGCAGTTTGAAATCGGTTTTGAGATCGAGAGGGTTTGCAACGCCGGTGGGTTCAATGATGAGCAGGTCGGGCCTGATATCGTTGCCGATCCTATGAAGAGCCTTGATGAAATCCGTCTTGACGCAGATGCAGAAAATCGATCCCCTGTTTATCTCGACAAGGTCGAGGTCCTCTGCCTGTAGTATCTGGCCGTCTATCCCGATTTCCCCGAACTCGTTCATCAGGACGACTACCTTGTATCCTTTGGGGACCGCCGCGATCAGGCGGTTGAGAAACGTGGTCTTGCCGCTGCCGAGAAAACCGCCGACAAGGATGACTTGCGTGTGTGCGCCCATGCCGCATCTCCTCCGGGGATTCTGCCATTTATACACATTTGCGCTCAAGAATGTACCAAAAAACACTTTTGAAAAGCGTGGGGAGCTGCGGCGGCGGCCGTTGGCCAACAGCCGCCGCCAGCACCGAGCGCTCGGCCACACGCTTGCGCCTGTGGCCGATACTTGCGGGGGGGGGGGGGCGGGGGGATCATTCCCCCGCCCTTTGGTGTCCCGAGGGGAACGTCAGCCCGTGTTCCCCCGATAATGCCCGCCGCTCACTTGCCTTCCCTGGTATTCTGACCCGCGCCTGCTTTTTTCAGGTTTTCCTCGAGCATGTCGAACTGGAAGCCGGCCTCGCGCAGGGAACGGAGCTTTTCCGCCATCTCGGGCGCAGGGGCACGGCTTGCCATTTCGTCGATCAGTTCCTCGTATTGAGGAATCCGACTCGGGAAGACGAGATCCCCTTCGATACAAATCGTCGGCAGGACCTTCCCCTTCATCTGGGTGAATTTGGCAATGCCCTCCTTCGTTTTGATCGACCATTCCCGATACTCTATCATTTCCTGTATGTCGGGCGGCAAGGCGGCGATCGATTCCATCATGTAACCGCACGCCGCGCATTGGATGCTGTCAAGGGTGAGGACATCGATCCGGATCTTCCTGCTCTCCATTGAAAAGCCCCTTCATTTTGAATGTGCTTCGGGATAGGACGCATAATTGTCGCAATACCAGTCCCGCGCCTCAACCACCTGCTCCATATGTTCCGCCGGAACATCGTAGGGAAGATCTCAGCCGGGCGCCAGGACGAAGCCGTGCGTTCCACCTGCGGCAAGGCTCGCTATCGCGTCCTCCCTGGGCGGTATCAGGCCGAGACTCAGGGACATTGTGAGCTTGAGGTTGCCGGCAAATCCCAAACCATACTTCAGGGCCATATCCCTGACGAACCCCAGGTTAAGCTGCTCGTCGATGGCGAAGGCCTTCGCCCCGATGCGGCAGACGTCCTCCAAGACCTTGGTGCAATCGCCGCAGATGAGAAATACCGAAACCGCTCCGGCATCGTGGATGACCTCCAAGCCCTTTTGGACGTACGGGGTTACAAATTCCCTGAAGGTCTCCGATTTCACCTGGGAGGCCACGGGGTCGACGATACCTATGACCTCGCACCCCATTTCGGCGTAGAACCGCGCGGACTCCGCACTGGCCTCGCCCGCGAATTCGAGCACCTCCTTGGCGAATTCCTTATTCTTGTAGACATCCGTAAAGATGCGCACCCCCGCTATGTGGGAAGCAAGGGTCAGCGGACCACAACAAAGCCCGACCATCACGCAGTCCAGGGCGTCCAGCCGGGGCTTCAGAAGGCGTCCGGCTTCGAGTACGACCGGCCACCGGCCGGATTGTTTCGTGGGGACTTTGAGGCCGAGTTGGCGGGGCGATTCCATCCGGGAACAGGGGTGGTTCACCACCGAGGGCACG